>JAQTNF010000044.1 GCA_028713995.1 Deltaproteobacteria bacterium
CTGCTCCGTCTCGAAGAGCGTCCGTTGACGACTTGTCGGCTTGAACATGACCGATGATCGCAAATCGGATCATGAAAAGATATCGGAATCAGTGCCCGCGAATGACTTTCTTCTCAGGAATCATGTGATGTGTCCTGACCCCTTTACCTTTATCTTGCCGGATCACCCGAATCCTTGGGCCGTGGTGCGTCCTGTGCCCGGCGTTGCCGCCTCTCGCGACGTTGTCTCGACCTCGGACCGCTTCCCCGGCCGCCTGTTTGTCAGTTCACAGCCCTGTCTGTCGTTTGACGGCGCCGTTTGTCCGGTGGGACCATCCTTCCATAGCGGAAAATTCCAGAAGGCGGCCGATGGACAAGGGCGGGATTCAGTGAGAGTGTGAAGCTCTGGTCGGAGCCAATATTATCAGGAACTGACCCTCAACTCGACCAGTCGGGTGATGCGCATGCTCCAGTCATGATCCGGTGGGAGGAAGCTCGGACCGTGCTCGGGCAGCTCGAGGCCGTGGCCGCGAAGCTCGGCGTGGAGGTGCGCTTCGAGGCGCTCGGGCAGGACGGGGATGCGGCGCCGACGCGCGGCGGGCTGTGCCGCGTGAAGGGCGAGGACGTCATCTACGTCGACAGCCGCCTGAGCCCGCCAGACATGTGCCGTGTCCTGGCCGAGGCGCTCTCGCACTTCGACTTGAGCGACATGTTCATGCCGCCGGCCGTGCGCCGTCTCGTGGAACGGGCGTCCGCGGTCGAACCCGAAGACTGAGAAGGATCAGACAAGATGAAACGGCCGGCTACCTGCGTAGGGACGCGGGTTAGCCTTGGTATCGTTGGCACTCAACCGCGGCCAGAGCCGCAATACGGAGGAGCCGGCCGTTTCATCTTGTCTGTGCGACAGGGCTTCTTCGCCCGGACCCGCGTACTCAGAGCGAGGCAGCTCCCGACGGATCACTGTCATGCGGCCCTGCCATCGGCAACCCGCGAATCCTAGAGTGACTCGTCGTCGGTGCTTCCCAGCTCGCCCGTTGCTCGCGCTTTCTCGGGACGGGCCTCAGCTTCGCTCACATCCGAGATTGGGGGTTGACGGGCCGCTTCATCCTAGAACAGGACCTCGGCCGTGGCGTTGACGCAGAGCTCCGCGGGCGGAACCGCGCGCGCGATGGTGCGTGCTCCTTGGGTCCCGAGATCGATTACGGTGCGCTGCCGCTCCTCATTCCCGGCGTCGCCCCCGAGGATCCGGACGAGCGGCTTGCGAGGACCGTCGCCCGCGTCGCCGTGCCCCACCACGATGGCCTTCGAGCCGTCGTCGAGCTCCACCACTGTGCCCACCGGGAAAATCCCGAACGCGCGCAAAAACGCCCGCGCCACGCTCGGATCGAACTGCCGCCCCGCGCGGTGCAGGACGTGCTGGACCGCCAGGTGGGGCGAGAGACGCTGCGCCGGATCGCGGTTCACCATGCGCTCGTAGAAGTGGGCGACGGCCACGATGCGCGCGAGGACCCCGGTCTCGAAGCCGCCGAAGTAGCCGTGCGCGTGCAGGTCGCAGCGGCCGGTGTAGAGCCCGACCTCGTAGGCGAAGACCGTCCAGGTGATGACCTGCTCGCTCAGGTTCGCGGCGCGCGTGAGGAGGCTCACGGAGCCGGGAATCTGCGGCTGCTCTCCGCCGCGTGTGCCGTCGTCTGGCGCGTCCTCGGTGCCGACGTCGTGCAGGAGCGCCGTCAGGCCGAGCGCCGAGAGCCGCTTCCTGTCGAGCCCGATCGCCTGCCCGAGCAGGATCGAGAAGATCGACACGTTGACGGGGTGGAAGAGGTGATGCTCCTTTTCCCCGAAGTGGCAGCCGAGAGCCGTCGCGATTGCCCGGTTCTCCTCGGCCAGGTCCGCGGTCTTCTGGACGAGGCGCTTCAGCTTGGCGAGAGACGGGAGGCGCTCGCGCTTCGTCCGCCCCACCACGTCCGCGAGGGCCACGGCGAGCACCGCGTAGTTGCGCTGGGCGTCGCGCTTGAGCTCGATGAGCGGATCGACCTCCCCGGACTGCGGCCTGACCGCGATGCCGCCGATGGTCCGCCCGACGAGCGCCCGCTTGCGCTCCTCGGCGTCCTTCGCGAGCTCGGCCTGCCGCACGGCCTCGATGAACTGGATGAGGCCCTGGCCGTCGATGGACGCCGTGGCGGTGATGCTGCCCATGCCCAGGCGCCGGAACACCTCGACGAGGTACTCCGCGCTCGTGAACGACGCGGAGTCGAGCCGGATCATGTTGTTGTTCACGAAGAAGCTGTCGCCCGACAGCTTGAGCGAGAAGTAACCGCCGCGGGAGACGTGCGTGTTCACGATGTGGACCATGCTCGCGAGCGGCTTCTTGAAGGCCTCGTTGTTCAGGTTGTGCATCATGGCCAGGCGGCACAGCACGAAGGTGGAGTTGAGCGCCCCTCGCGAGAGCGTCTGGACCTCGTCCACCTGGGTCTCGGCGAGCTGCGCAAGCGCCGCATCGAGCCCCGTGTCTGTCGGCCGGACGCCCATGCCGTCACCCTTCCTTGGCCTTGTCGAGCAAGCCGATCGCCTGGCTGCACGAGGAGCGCAGGAGCGGGCTCGCCAGCATGCCGCGCGCCGCCTTCTCGAGCGCCCCGCGGGACTCGCGGTCGCCGAGGACCCCGAGCATGTACGCCGCGTAGGCGCGGGTCTCGTCGATGCGCGACCGCTTCAGGGGGTTGCTCTGCTCGAAGCATTCCCGGAAGAACGGGATCATGGCGGGTCCGCCCGCCGAGCCGAGCGCCAGAAACACGCGCCGCTTCTCGTCCTTGTCCGCGTACCCGAAGTCCTTGCCGCGCACGATCTCGGACAGGCGCTGCGCCACGGCCGGATCCGCGCCGCCCTTCTCGAGCCTTTTCAAGGCCGCGGTCCGCACGCGCGCGTTCTCGTCGCCGAGCGCCTTCATCAGCACGGCCTTGAGCTTGTCGGAGCGCGCGTCGCCTGTGGCCTCGATCACCTTCAGCCTGACCTCGGGGCGCGGGTGGGAGCCCGCGTCGAGCAGCACGTCGATGGCCTCCTTGGTCCCGATGCGCCCGAGCATGTACAGGATCTCCGCCAGCAACCGGTCGCCCGCGCAGGACAGCCTCGTGCGCAGGAGCTCGAGGCACTTCTCGCCATCGGCCGCGACGAGGTCCGACAGCCTGCGGCGGACCGAAGGGTCGCCGACCCGCTCGAGCGCGTCGAGGATGTGGCCGCGCACGTCGCCGAGGAGCGAAAGCAGCGTGAGGACCCGGTCGGCCATGGGCTTCGCGTCCGGACCGTCCGAGGTCAGCATGGCGAGCAGCTTCGTCACCATCTCACCATCGCCGACCTGGGCCATCACGAGGCCCGCCGGCCTGGCGTGGGGGGAGCGCCCGCCGTCGTGGGCGGCGAGCTCACCGAAACGCGTGACGATGCCGATGGCCTGGTCGATGCCCGCGGGCGTCATGAGCCCGACGAAGAGCTGCCTGATGACGCGCAGCGCGCGCTCCACCTGCTCCCCATCCGGCTCCTGCACGATGAGGCGGTAAAGGATCTCGACGTACTTCTCGACGAGGTGCGGGTCGCCCGCGATGGCCTGCTCCCTGAGCGGGGCCGCGACAGCCTTCGAAAAGTGGAGGCCGCCGCCCGGCTGGGCGAGGGCCTCGATCTGGGCCACGCGGTTCGCCTCGTCCGACGTCGGCTTTTGCGGGGGAATCGCGCCGGTCGTCATCCGGCGTTCGCCGAGCGCGACGCGGATCCTGCGGTAGTCCTCGGTCCCGGCCGGCGCGTGCTCCTTGTCGCCCATGGTCTCGGCGAAGTCCGAGGCCACCACGAGCGCCGCGTGCACCGGCTCGAGGTCCCAGTGCAACGTGACCGTGTCGTCGTGCGCGAGCGTGCCGGCGCCCGTGCGCATCTGCAACACGTCGAGGAGGTTGTCGATCTCCGCACGGTCGATCCCGGGCTTGAGACGGAGCTGCACGACGCCGTCCTGGAACAGACGGAACGCGAAGTCGTCGCGCTGCCCCGCTCCGTCCGCGACGAGCGCCGCGTCGCACGACACCTTGGAGCCGTCCAGATCCAGCACCAGCTCGCCGTAGCGCCCGAGGAAATCCTTAACGACCTTCTCGAACTCCTCGCGGGCACGCTCCACGTTCATGTGCCTCGCCCCGAAGAGCCCGAGCGTCTTGACAACCTTGTCGAGGTGCCGCAGCGTCTCGCGCGCGAGCGCGATCTTTTCCGGGTTGGCGGTGGGGGGAGCGCCGGGGAGGCTCGGCCGGGAGGGCTCGGCCGCTCCGGGCTGCGAGGACTGTCTGTCCTTATTCTCCATTTTCCATCCGGTCCAAATCGCGCATTCGAAGAGCTAACACACGGTATATAGCGAGAGTCTACCCGTTCCTTCGAGAGCTTAGCGAATAGGCGGCGAGGCCGACCACCAGCATGAGAACAAACAGCGGAAACGACACATCCGTTCCTGGAGCGACGATGGAACATCCGGAAGACGCATTGGAGTCGCCGTGCTCTGCGGAATCGGTGTCGCTATCTGTGTCGCCGCCGGTGTCCGTATCGCCGCCGCCACCGCACTCCATCTGGCTCCCACCGGTATCGGTCCAAGGCACACCGCCGTCAAACAGGGTGTCTCCGGGGTCGCCGTCGGACAGAATGCACCCTTCGACCGGGGTCGTGACCTCGATTTCGCCATAGTAGGCCACATAGTAGTATGGGGACGAGCACCCTTCTTCCCAATCCCCGCACCCCCAAGGCACTGCCAAACCATAGCGATAGTCGCCCGGCGGCACGCACTCATCGACATATGCGGAAGTATAATCGTCAGACTTGAAGCAGAAATCCGCCAACTTTACGACTGCATGCGAAGCGACATCCTGGCGCAGCATCCCGCCCGGTGTCGGGCATATCAGCCCTCCTGTTTCCCAGCCATAATAGTCGTCTCCGTATTCCTCATACACGTACACAGAATTCCCGACCGCCTTGATGTAGTAGTCCTGGTCCATGGCGCAATTGGCTCTGGCGGGAGCGTTCATCAGGAACAGAAGCATGGAACAGGCCACTGGGACCAAGATACGAATCATCGATTTCCCTCTCGATCTCACTTCCGACACGATCACGTCTGATAGTTAATAGTAACGCTGCGCCGGACGGCGCTCAAGGATGTTGTTTCGTCATTTCGGGATATTGGGGCAAGCTGGGGTTTTGGGCAAAGCCCACGATGCCAGAATGTTTGCCGAATCGGCAATTGGATGACATAATGTCACAGATCATTCTCGAACCTGCCGAAAATGCGAGGGGACCAGTTGCAGAAGGCTCGTAATATACTGTTTTTTCAACAGGTTATCGGACGGATCGGCTTTTGCAGGGTTTGGAGCTCCAGGAGGAACAGATGCCCGAAAACCAGCCCACGATCCTGATTGTCGATGACGACAGGAACAACCTGCTGTCCCTGGAGAAGATATTCAACCGAGAGTCGATGAGGGTGCTCACCGCCCTCGACGGCAAGGAAGCCCTGGATCTCTGCCGGAGCCACGCGGTGGATGTGTTGCTCACGGACCTCATGATGCCCGGCATGGGCGGCAGCGATCTCCTGCAGGCCGTCAAGGCCGTGTCCCCGGACACCGAGGTCGTGGTCATGACCGCGTACGGATCGGTCGAGTCCGCGGTGGAGGCGATGAAGAAGGGCGCCTACGATTTCGTCGAGAAGCCGCTCAAGCGCTCGGCCATCGTCAAGACCCTGCGCAAGGCCGCGGAGCGGCACTCGCTCGTGGTGGAGAACCGCACCCTGCGCACACGCCTCATGAAGTTCGAGAAGCGCACGATCATCGGCAACAGCCCGGTCTTCCGCCGCACGCTCGAGGTGGCCATGCAGGCCGCGCCGTCTCGCGCCACCGTCCTCGTCGCGGGCGAGTCCGGCACCGGCAAGGAGCTCGTGGCGCGGGCCGTGCACGAGTCCTCGAACCGGGCGAACCGGGCGTTCGTGGCGGTCAACTGCGCGGCCCTGCCCGAGACGATCATGGAGGCCGAGCTCTTCGGCTACGAGCGCGGCGCGTTCACCGGCGCGGTCGACCACCGCGACGGGCGCTTCAAGGCTGCGGACGGCGGGACGATCTTCCTCGACGAGGTGGGCGAGATGAGCCTGGCCGTGCAGGTCAAGCTCCTGCGCGTGCTGCAGGAGAGCGAGTTCGAGCCGCTCGGCGGCAAGACGACGCGCGTCGACGTGCGCGTGATCGCGGCCACCAACCGCGATCTCGAGGAGGAGGTGAAACGCGGCAGCTTCCGGGAGGACCTCTACTACCGGCTGAACGTCATCGTCATCACCCTACCGCCCCTGCGCCAGCGCCTCGACGACGTGCCGCTCCTCGCCGACCACTTCCTCAACATCCACGCGGCCAGGAACGGCAAGGACATCCGCGGAATCGCGCCTGACGCCATGGATCTTCTCACCAGCTACTACTGGCCCGGGAACGTGCGCGAGCTCGAGAACGTCATCGAGAGAGCCGTGGTGCTGACGCGCGGCAACACCATCGCGGTCGCGGATCTGCCGCCGCGCATCGCGGACGAGGAGCGCTTCCAGGGACAGATCACGGTTTCGATCGGCACGCCGCTCGAGGAGATCGAGCGACGCATGATCCGGGAGACCCTGCGCTACACCAAGGGGGACAAGCGTCTCGCCGCCCAGCTGCTCGGAATCGCAACCCGCACCATCTACCGCAAGCTCGAGGCCCTTGAGCCGGCGCCTGAATCCGACTCGGTCGTTTGAGCCGGGCCGGCCGTTGTCGTTCCATTCGATATCGAAGTGCCGAATTGACACGTCGTCATTGTCCAAAAGACCGACTGAGTGCCAAATTGGCGCCAGCGGTCGACACCTGTAACCGATAAGAACGTAACTATTCGAAATTACATCAAAAACAGTACACTTGACACGGCATGACACTTGCATTCAATGTCGAGCAGCCCCGACATGAAAACGTTGTTGAAAAATCGTTTTTGGATTGTCGAGCTGGCGGCGCTGGCAATCTCGGCTTTTTTCGTCGGGAGCGGAGTGAGCGAGATGGTGGCAGGAGAGATGGCAGGCAGCGAGCAGGTCGGCATGATCGCCGAGGGGCCCATGCCCGTCCGCGCACGGCCCAGACCCGCCCCCGAGCGCTCGGCGATCGACGGCACGCCGATCCTGGAGCGGAACATCTTCGACTCCCAGACCGGGCCCATCGGCAAGGATCGAGGCGGGCAGGACGCCGGTAACGCGCCTGCCGCGGAAGATACGTCGGGGTTCGTGGAGGTCCGCAGGTGCGCCGCGGGCCCGCTCAAGATCCTGACAACGGTCGTGCAGGCCGACGACGCGGAATCGTTCGCGCTGCTCGGCTCCGGGACCGGCACGAGCTATTGCAAGGCCGGGACCGATTTCGCCGGGCACACCGTGGAGAAGATCGGCTGGCGCTACGTGATTCTGAGGGACAGGGTGGGCGGCCTATGCTACCTGGATCTCATCGGGCTCGACGACCCGCTGTACCTGGTCAGGGAGCCGGGTGAGAAGGCTGCCGCGACGGGCGGCGCAGCGGCGGCGGGCGGTACGAAGGCGGCCGCCGACAAGGTCGCCCTGGACTTCGCGGGAGCGGTCCGCAACATGGCCCCCGGCGTATGGCAAGTGGACGAGAAGCTCATGAGCCGCCCCATCGAGAGGATTGAGGAAAGCTTGGGCTTCGTGCAGGTCCTGCCGCACTCGGATCCCGACGCGGAAGGAGCGCAGGACGGTTTCACCTTGCATGGCATCCGGCTCGGATCGCTCCTCGATCGCATGGGCCTCAGGAACGGGGATCTGGTGACGCGGGTCGGAGGTATGGAGCTCGCGAGCCCCGAGGCGGGGGCCGCGGCTCTCGCGCTGCTGCACAAGCGCGGGGAGACGTTGGTGAGCGTCGAGCGGGACGGCAAGCCCATCTCGATCAGGCTCCAGGTTCGTTGAAGCGGTCCAAAGGGGCCGCAAAGGGAGTTGCGAATTGGTGACGACGATCAGAAAACGGAGCGGGAGGGGCGCGTGGGCCGTTGCGCTCGGCGCGCTATCGCTCGCGGTGTGGCATGCCGGGTTCCGGGTCGAGGCCCAGGAGAACGCCCCGCTCGGGAGACCCCCGGAGGCGACCGACGATGTGCCGTCGCGCACGCCGGTGCGCGGGATGATGCGGGGAGCCGACACCAAGCGGCGCGGCGCGGGTGCGGTCAAGGCCGCCAAGGCGAAGCCCCTCAGCATGGTGCCGTTGCCGAACGTGATGGGGGGTGGCGGGAGGCCCCCCGCGCCTCTGCCGCCCATGGCGCCGGGCGGAGCGGGTCCGGGCGCCGCGGGCGGAGTGGGACCCGGTCTCGTCGGGGGCGCGGCAGGCGGAGCCGCAGGTCAGGGTCCGAGCCCGGGCCCGGGTGGAGGGCCGCAGGGCAAGGGCGGTGCGGCCGGATGGGACGGCGTGGGCGTGCCCGACGAAATGGCGGTCGGCATCGAATACAAGGCTCCCAAGCGCGGGACTCGCTTCTCGTTCAACCTGGTCGATGCGGATCTCATCGAGCTCATCAAGATCATCGGCAACATCACGGGAAAGAGCTTCATCATGGGCGGCAAGGTGCCGAACATCAAGGCGACCATTTACGCCCCCACCAAGATCACGGCCGACGAGGCCTACCAGGCCTTCCTGAGCGTGCTGCAGGTCAACGGCCTGACGGTCATGCCCGCGGGCCGCTACCTCAAGGTGCTCCAGCTCGGCGGATCCACGGCGCAGAACACGCCGATCCTGGCCAGGAACGTGCCGCCGGGGGACCAGATCGTGACGCGCCTCCAGCCGCTCGAGCACGTCGCGGCCGAGGACCTGGCCCAGCTGCTCGATCGCTTCAAGTCGCCCGAGGGCGATCTCACGGTGTACGCGCCCACCAACACCATCATCATCACCGACTACGGCACGTCCATCCAGCGCCTGCTCAAGCTGATCGGCCTGCTCGACGTGCCCGGCACGGGCGAGCAGATCTGGATCGAGCCGGTCAACTACGCGTCGGCCAGCGAGCTCGCGGATCGCATCTCCGAGATCTTCGACATCAGCGGCGGGGGTGCGAAGAGACCCGAGGCGCCGAAGTCGGCCAAGCGCTCGAAGGCCGGCCGGGAAGCCGGCGGTTCCCAGGCGGCCGCGGTCGTAGGCGAGCAGGACACCGAGACCAAGATCTCCAAGATCCTGGCCGACGAGCGGACCAACTCGCTCATCATCGTGGCGTCCGAGAGCGCCTACCTGCGCATCCTCGAGCTCGTCAAGCAGCTCGACATCCCCATCGCCGGCGAGGGGACCATCCACGTGCACAGGCTGCAGCACGCGGACGCGACCGAGCTCTCCAAGACCCTGAGCAGCCTGTCGCGCGGCTCGCGCGGGACCCAGCAGGGCAAGGGCAAGACCGGCGGGACGGCCGTGGCGCCTCCGGGCCCCGGCGGCGAGGGCTCGTCGGCCCTGTTCGAGGGCGAGATGCAGATCTCGGCCGACAAGGCCACGAACTCCCTCGTCATCGTGTCCTCGCTGCGCGACTACGTCAGCCTCAAGGAGGTCATCGACGCCCTCGACACCATGCAGCGCCAGGTCTTCGTCGAGGCGGTCATCATGGAGGTCAGCCTCGACAAGAACCGCGACCTCGGGCTGGGGTTCCACGCGGGCAACACCTTCGACACGGGCGACGGGCAGGCGCTCGTCTACGGCTCGAGCCAGCCCAACGACAAGCTCAACTCGCTCCTGCTCGGGCCGGGCGCCATGTCCGGTCTCGCGGCCGGCGTGCGCGGCCCCGACCTTCCGGGCACCGAGGATCTGCTCGGCACGGGCGTCTCCATCCCCGCGTTCGGCGTGGCCCTGCAGGCCCTGCAGACCAACTCGGACGTGAACGTGCTCTCCACGCCGCACATCCTGGCCACGGACGCGGTCGAGGCCCAGATCACGGTGGGCGAGAACGTGCCGGTACAGCAGGGCTACAACCCGGCCGGCAGCCTGCTCGGCCTGGCCTCGGCCGCCGGGAAGAGCTCCAGCAGCGCGTCGGGATTGTCCGCGCTCGGCGCCCTGGGCGGTTACGGCGGGCTCGGCGGGTTCTCCATCAGCCGGCAGAACGTGGGCCTCACGCTCAAGATCACGCCGCACATCAACGACGACAACCAGGTGCGGCTCGAGATGGATCTCGAGATCAGCGAGGTGAAGTCCATCGACTCCAACATGGGGCCGAACATCTCCAAGCAGAACGCGGTCACCACGTCCGTGGTGCGCGACCAGCAGACGATCGTCATCGGCGGGCTCATCACCGACAACCAGGTGGAGACCACCCAGAAGGTGCCCGTGCTGGGCGACATCCCCATCCTGGGGTTCTTCTTCCGGCACAAGAGCAGCCTGACCAAGAAGCGGAACCTGCTCATCTTCATGACGCCGTACATCATCCGCACCGCGGACGACTTCCGGGAGATCTTCAGCCGCAAGATGGCCGAGCGGCGCGAGTTCATCGAGCGCTACACGGCGTTCGAGTACCACCGCATCGATCCGCACCTCGACTGGTCGCGCACGAACGGCGCGGTGGCCGAGATGAACCTCATCATCAAGACCGCGGAGGACTCGGAGCGGCTCAAGACCCTGTCCAACCTGTCCACGGCCACGGAGCACACGCCCAAGCAGCCCATCAAGTTCGCCAACGTGGCCAAGTCCGGGGCCGAGACTCCGCCCGCGGGCGAGAGAGCCGACGTGACGCCGACCGAGCCGCCGCCGCCGCCGCCGCCCCCCCCCATCGAGGAGGAGACACCGAGGTGAGCGAGCCGCGCGACAACTTCATCGGCGAGATCCTGGTCGAGCACGGCGTGCTGCGGCCCGAGGATCTCGAGCGGATCATCGCAGCCCGCGCGGAAAAAGGCGGCTCGTTCGTCGACGTGCTCCTCGCCTCCGAGACCGTCGACGAGAAGCGATTGTGGAGCACCGTCGCGACCGAGATGGACATGGCGTTCGCCGAGGCGATCGACGTCGAGAAGATCGAGAGCCACCTGGTCGCGGATCTGCCCATCGTGTTCGCCAAGAGCCACAGGGTGCTGCCCATCGGCGAGGACCCGGCCGGCGTGCACGTGGCGTGCGCCAACCCGTTCGACATGGCCGCGCTCGACGCGGTGCAGACCATCGTCGGGCGGCCCGTGGTGCCGGTGGTCGTGCCGGGCGAGGTCATCCTCGACGCCATCAACAAGGTCTACGGCCGCGGCGAGGGAGACGCGGAGCTCGGAGAGAAGGAGGGCGCGCAGGAGGAGGAGCTCACCGACCTCATCGACGTCAAGGACGAGGCGCCCATCATCCGATGGGTCAACTCGCTCTTCTTCGAGGCGGTCAAGCACCGCGCGAGCGACATCCACATCGAGCCCCTCGATCGCGACGTGGCCGTGCGCTACCGGGTCGACGGCGTGCTGCAGACGGCCAAGCGGGCCAAGAAGGCCTTCCTGCCGTCAATCATCTCGCGCGTGAAGATCCTCTCCAAGCTCAACATCGCTGAGAAGCGCCTGCCGCAGGACGGCCGCATCGCGCTCAAGATCGCCGGCAAGAACATCGACGTGCGCGTCTCCTCCATCCCCACGAGCCAGGGCGAGCGCGTGGTCATGCGCCTGCTCGACAAGGAGTCGGTGCTCCACGACGTGAGCGATCTCGGGTTCTGGCCCGATCACTACGCCCTCTTCCACGGGCTCATCCTGCGGCCGCACGGCATCATCCTCGTCACGGGCCCCACCGGCTCAGGCAAGACGACCACGCTGTACGCGGGCCTCCAGCAGATCAACACGCCGGACAGGAACATCCTCACGGTCGAGGATCCGGTCGAGTACGACATCGAGGGCATCGGCCAGATGCACGTCAACCCCAAGATCGACCTCACCTTCTCGAACGGGCTGCGCGCCTTCCTGCGCCAGGATCCGGACGTCATCATGGTGGGCGAGATCCGCGACCGGGAGACGGCCGAGATCGCCATCCATGCCTCGCTGACCGGCCACCTCGTGATGTCGACCATCCACACCAACGACGCGCCGGGCGCGCTCACGCGGCTCGTGGAGATGGACATCGAGCCGTTCCTCGTGGCGTCGTCGATCATCGGCATCCAGGCCCAGCGCCTGGTGCGCCTCCTATGCCCCAAGTGCCGCGAGCTCTACGAGCCCGAGCGCGAGCAGCTCGTCGAGCTGGGCATCGATCCGGACGACCCGTACAAGCCGAGCCGCAAGCCCGCGAGCCCGCTCTACACGGCGGGGTGGGAGAAGCTCAGGCCCCTCGTGCCGCTCGTGCCGGGCAAGGTGCGGCTCCACCGCGCCGTGGGCTGCGACTTCTGCCTGGGCACCGGCTACTACGGGCGGACGGGCCTGTACGAGATGGTGATGATCACCGACACGATCCGGACCAACATCCTGCGGAACTCCGACTCGAACACCATCAAGCAGGTGGCCAAGGCCGATGGGATGGTCAATCTGCGCGAGGACGGCGCGCGCAAGGTGCTCACGGGCACGACCACGGTCGAGGAGGTGCTCCGCGTGACCCACGAGGACGCGGGCTAGGGGCGAAAGCGAGGCGCGCGTGCCGGTTTTCGAATACCAGGGAATACGGAAGTCCGACGGCCGCCCGGTCAAGGGGCTCAAGGACTCCGACGCGGAGAGGAGCCTTCGGGCGGCCTTGAAGCGCGACGGCGTGCTCGTCACCGGCATCCGCGAGAAAAGCGCCGGGCAGCGGCGCGGCGAGATCGACTTCAAGAAGTTTTTTCGACGCGTGACGCGAATGGACGTGGCCCTGTCCACGCGCCAGCTCGCCACCCTCACCAAGTCGGGCATCTCCCTCGTCGAGGCCCTGAACGCCGTCATCGACCAGAGCGAGAAGCCCGATCTCAAGACCGCGCTCACCGACGTGCGCGACCAGGTGAACCAGGGCACGAGCCTGTCCGAGGCGTTCGGGCGGCACGCCAAGTACTTCGACCACCTGTACTGCAACATGGTCAACGCGGGCGAGCAGTCCGGCACGCTCGACCAGGTCCTCGGACGGCTCGCCGACTTCATCGAGGCGCAGAACCGGCTGCGCAGCAAGGTCGTCTCGGCCATGGCCTACCCGGCGTTCATGGCCGTCATCGGCACCGTGATCATCGGGGTCATGATGGTCGTGGTGGTGCCCAAGGTCACCAGCATCTTCGAGAACTTCGGCCGCGAGCTGCCCTGGTACACCTCGGTGCTCATCGCCACGAGCAACTTCATGCGCGGGTACTGGTGGCTCCTCCTCGTCCTCATCGTCGGCGCGATCGTGGGGTTCCGCAGGTGGAAGCGCACGCCGGCGGGCCTCTACGACTGGCACCGCTTCGTGCTGTGGGCGCCCATCTTCGGCTCGCTCGCGATGATGCTCGCCATCTCCAGGTTCTCAAAGACGCTCTCCACGCTGCTCGCCTCGGGCGTGCCTCTGCTCACGGCCATGGACATCACCAAGGGCGTGCTCGGGAACGTGGTGCTCGAGAAGGTCATCGTCGAGGCGAGCTCGTCGATCCGCGAGGGCGAGAGCATCGCCGATCCGCTCAAGGCGTCCGGTCGGTTTCCGCCCATCGTCACGCACATGATCGCCATCGGCGAGCGATCCGGCCAGCTCGAGGAGATGCTGGAGAACGTGGCCGGGGCCTACGACGCGCAGGTCGACTCCAAGATCCTCGCTCTCACGTCGCTGCTCGAGCCGGTGATGATCGTCATCATGGGCGCGGGCGCGTTCGGCATCGCCTTCTCGATCCTGATGCCGCTCATCCAGATGAACGAGTTCGTGCAATGAGAGACGGCGATCCCATCGTCCTCGGCGACAAGGGGCGGCACAGGAAGTCGCTCGGCGTGCTGCGCAGGCGTCTCAAGCTCACCGCGCTCGCGGCGGTGGCCGCCATGTTCGTGAGCTACGCCGTGCAGGACGCCGACCGGGAGCTGAAGGCGAGGCAGGCGCTCGTCGACATCTACAAGGTGATCGCGGCGGCGAGGCTGTTTCGGGCCGACAACGGGCGCTGCCCGGACGGGGTCGCGGAGCTCGCGGCGCCGCCTTCCGGCACGCCCTACCTCAGGTGGACGAACGACCCGTGGGGGACGCCCTACGCCGTCGCCTGCCCGAGCCCCACGGCCCCGAACAGCGTGGAGGCGTCTTCGGCCGGGCCGGATCGCGCGCGGGGCGGGAACGACAACATCTCGAGCCGGTGACGGCGCGAGCGAAGGGAGAGACGATGATGGAAAAACAGGTGAAGTCGAAGAGGCCTCGCGCGACGAGGCGCGCCGCCGAGCAGGGCATGACGCTCATCGAAATCATGATCGTCGTGATCATCATGGCGACAATCGCCACGGGCGTGGCCGTCGCCGTGGTCCCGGCCATGGGGCGCGCGAACGTCAAGCAGGCGGCGACCGACGCGAATTCCGTGCGTTCCGCGGTGATGATGTACGTCGCCGAAAACCCGGGCAAGTGCCCGAGCATGGACGACCTCAAGAGCGGCAAGTTCATCGACAAGACCAAGCGCACGACCGACCCGTGGGACAAGGAGTTCGTCATCCGCTGCACCGAAGGCGACGATCCCGAGGTGTTCTCCCTCGGGCCGGACGGCCAGGAGGGCGGATGCGATCCGGGGCGCGGGCCCGACGACGGGTGCAAGCAGAAGAACTGAGCGAGGGAACGGACAAGGATGGCGCGCGTTCGCACAAACGGTTTCACGCTGATCGAGGTGATGGTGGTCGTCATCCTCATCGCCATCATCACGGCCGGGGCGGCCCTCGGGATCGGCAGTCTCGATCAGGCGAAGCTCAGGAGCTCGTGCTGGATGCTGGCCTCGGCCGCGCGCTTCGCCTATTCGCGCGCCGTGACCCAGGGCACGACCGTGCGCCTCGCGCTCGACTTCGAGGGGCGCACCATGCAGGTGCAGGAGACCAAGGGGCGCGTGGTGCTCAGCAAGGACGACGAGTCGGGCGAGGGGCTCCCTCCGGCGGGTGTCGAGGGCGCGGACGCCGGGGTCCCCTCGGGAGGGCGGCTCGAGAGCATGGACATCCTCGGGGGCCTTTCCGCCCTCGGCGGTTCGGGCGGCAAGAGCGCGGCCGGGGAGACCGGCGGCGCGGCGAGCGGGCTCACGGACATGATGAGCTCCCTGGCGTCGGCCCCCATCACCGACCCCTTCCTCGCCTCGTTGCAGGGCACGAGCGGCGTGCCCGCGGGCAGGATCGGCTACCGCGGACCCAAGTTCGCGCCGCTGCCCGGCAAGCGCGGCGAGCCGCGTTCCCTCGAGGGGGACACGATCTTCAAGGCCGTCTACACGCCGCACGAGCAGAAGGCGCGCACCGACGGCAAGGCGTACATCTACTTCTTTCCCGGCGGCATGACCGAGCACTCGATCGTCCAGCTCTCGGACGGCGGCGACCGCACCTACTCGGTGGAGATCCATCCCCTGTCGGGCCGCGCGATCATCCACCGCGAGGCGGTCGAGCCCGAGGACGATCTCGACAAGCTGCAGGAGGCCGCGGAATGACCGGGAGGGGACAGGCGCAACGAGGGTTCACGATCCTGGAGATCATGATCGCGATCCTCATCCTGTCCGTGTCGGTCGTCTCCATCTTCGGAGCCCAGTTCGGCGCCGTGTCCACGGTCGAGTTCGCGCGCGGGAGCACCATGGCCATGCAGCTCGCGCGCTGCCGGATGAGCGAGGTCGAGCTCAAGGTGGTGACCGAGGGCGGCTTCGTCGAGGGTGACGTGAACGAGAACGGCGACTGTTGCGAGATGCTCGCCGGCGAGGCCGACGTGACCCCGTACACCTGCCGGACCGAGCTCAAGACCGTGGAGCTGCCCGACATCTCCAACATGATGAGCGGCGGGCCCGACGGCGGGCTGCTCGACAGCGTGCTCGGATTGGGGTCCGGAGGAGGCCTCATGGGTGCCGGCGGCGGCGACATGGTGACGAGCCTCGCCCCGATGATCACCGACCTGCTCAAGCAGGCCATCCGCCGGGCGACCGTCGTCGTCGAGTGGAAACAGGGCGCCCGGAACCGCGAGGTGACGATTACGCAGTACCTGGTCCACCCCACGCAGGGACCGCTCCAGCTGCTCCAGGGCGCCGCCGCCATGGACGAGGCCAACGAGGCGGCGCTCGACCAGACGGGTCTCGGCGCAACGAGCGGCCCGAGCGGCGGAAGATCGATGGAGGGGACGCCGTGACCGGTGCGCGCGCCAGATCCGAGGGCCTCACCCTCATCGAGGTGATGGTCGCCATCACGGTGCTGGCGATGATCTCGCTCACCATCTGGACCGCCACCAGCCAGACCGCCCGCACGCGGGACATCGTGGAGGAGTCCCACGACCGGCTGCACCAGGTGCGCACCGCCCTGAACATGATCACGCGCGACCTCGGGTCGGCCTTCCTGTCCATGCACCGGGCCACGTCCGAGCCGACCCACGACACGGTCTTCATCGGACGCGACCGCGGCGACGAGGACCGCGTGGACTTCGCCTCGTTCACGCACGAGCGCCGCTACCTGAACGCCAACGAGTCCGACCAGTGCGAGGTGGGCTACTTCCTTGCGGACGATCCGAACGTGTCCGGCCGCAAGAACCTGGTCAGGCGCGAATCGCCCGTCCTGGACCTCGAGCCCCTCGAGGGCGGGCAGTACCTGGTGCTGGTGGAGGACGCGACGATCTTCGACTTGCAGTACTTCGATCTGGCCATGAACGAGTGGCAGGATACGTGGGACACGACCGAGGCAACGGGCGAGGGCGGCATCCTGCCCTTGCAGGTGCGCATCCGGCTGGGCGTACACGACCGGCTCGGGAGGCAGGTCGTGTACGGCACGCAGACACCCGTGCCCATGCGCACCCCGATCTGGCGCAAGCCCTTCATCCCGGGCCCGCCGGTGATGGTGACCAAGTGAGACGCGTCGCCAAGGACAGCGAGAGGGGCATCGCCCTGCTCATGGTGCTCGTGGCGCTCACCGTGCTCGGGGCCATGACCGCGGACTTCATGGAGACGAACGAGACGTACGTGGCGACCGCCGTCAACGAGCGCGACGCGGTGAAGGCGGAATACCTGGCCCGGTCGGGCGTGAACCTGGCGCGGCTCCTGCTTTCGGTCCAGCCGATCCTGGGCAAGTCGCTCAACTTCCCGTTCTGGCAGTACGCCGACATGATCATGTCGCCGTTCTCGGGGCCCGAGGCGGGCGGGGGGCTTACGGACATGGCGGGCATCGACCTTCAGGGCGCAAAGGGGCTGGGCGTTTCCGAGGGGAACTTCACGGTCAAGATCCTCGACGAGGACTCGAAGATCAACGTGAACATGGCGAGCGATCAGGTCATGCGCAAGCGCATGGTCGACCAGCTGGCCATGCTGATGGCGCCCGTCGAATACGATCCCCTCTTCGACCGCCAGAGCTCGGACGGCCAGTTCCTGGCCCGCGAGGACGTCATCTGCGAGATCATCGACTGGACCGATCCCGACGAGGATCGCTGCGACTTCTCCGGGAGCGAGGATCCCTCGTACTACCAGTCGCTCGACACCCCGTACGAGCGCAAGAACGCGCCCTTCGACAGCCTCGAGGAGCTTCACCTCGTGCGCGGGGTCGACGACGACGTGTGGTCCACGTTCGTCGATCCGGATCCATCCAAGCCCGAGGCGCGGGTCATGACCGTATGGGGCAAGGGCAAGGTGAACGTGAACACGGCGCCGGCGCAGGTGCTCTTCCCGCTCGTGTGCATGATGGCGACCGACGACACGGGCGTAAGCGCGTGCCTCGATCCCATGCAGCGGCTCAACCTGCTCGCCATCCTGCAGGCCATGATCACCTTGAGGACCTTCATGCCGTTCGGCACGGTGCGCGACTTCGTGGCGGCCATCGAGAGCCCCGAGGAGCGGCTGTTCCTCCCGCTCGCGGGCTTCCCCCTGCCGGGAAAACGCCTGGCGCGGCAGCTCGTCACGACGCGCAGCACCGTTTTCTCCATTTACGCGGATGGGACCGTGGGCAAGGTGACGAAACGCATCCACGTGGTCGTGGACACCGAGGGCACGGACATGCTCGACTCGGCCAAGACCGTGGCCGCCTCGGGCGGCAGCGTGCTCTACTGGCGGATGGACTAGGAGGCATACGTGGCGTACCGCGTCATAGGACTGGATCTCGGCAGCCACAGCGTGAAGGCGATGGCCCTGAACGTGGGCCTGCGCGGGGCCGAGCCGACGCTGTTCGAGGTGGAGCCCGTGGAGCTCGACGACGACGGGCGCTCGACCATGCCCGCGATCCTGGCGGCGGCGGGGAGGCTCGCAAAGAGGCTCGCGGCCGAGGGCGAGCCCGTGCACGTGGCGCTCCCCGGGGAGCGCGTCTCGACGCGCGTGGTGCGGCTCCCGATGAGCGCCGCGCGGCGCCTCGAACAGGTTCTCAAGTTCGAGCTCGACGACACGCTGCCCTTCGACATCGACGACGCGGTGTTCGACCACGTGGAGGTCGCGCGCGACGGCGAGGGCATCACGGTGGTCGCCGCGGCCGTCCCGAGCGGCGAGGTGAAGGCGCTCGTCGACGGCCTGACCGAGCAAGGCGTGGGTGCCCAGGAAGTGGGCGTGGCGCCGCTCTCCTACGGCGCGCTCCTCGCCGCCGGAAAGAAGAAGGAGGAGGCGGCGGCGTCAAAAGTCACGGCGTTCATCGATCTCGGGCACGAGCGCACCAACGTGGCAGTGCTCGGCGATCGCGTCCCCACCTTCCGGACCATCCTGCGCGGCGGGCGAGATCTCACCGCGGTGCTGGCCGAGAAGGGGAAGGTGGCGTTCGCCGAGGCAGAGGCCTACAAACAGCGCGACGGGCTTACGGGGCGCGTGGGCGACGTGCTGCGCGAGGCCCTGCGGCCGCTCGTGCGCGAGATCCGGCAGACCCTCGCCGGACACCAGGCGGCGGGCGGCCGCCCGGTCGAACGGATTATTCTGGCCGGCGGCGGAGCCGGCATGCGCGGCATCGATCAGCTCCTCGCCGACGAGGTCGGCGTCGCGGCTGAGACCTTCCACTTCTCGATGGACGACGTGCACGTCTCGGATCGCGCGGTCGCCGCTCCGGCCCCGGCCGCGCTCGCATACGCGCTCGCGCTGCGCGAGACCATCCCCAAGGCGCGCCGCATGAACCTTCGGCGCGGCGAGCTCGTCTTCAAGGGCGACAGGGCGCTCCTCAAGAAGCGGGCGCTGTGGATGGGCGTGTGCGTCCTTGGCATCCTGCTCTCGTGGATGTTCGCCAGCTACGCGCAGTACCGGAGCCTCAAGGTCGAGAACGAGGCGTCGAAGGCCAAGCTGGAGGAGGTCACGAAGCGCCTCTTCCGCCGCCCGATCCTCGAAAAGGAGGAGATTGAGCGGGAGCTCGGCGGCGAGACCGTCGAGGAGGCGCCCGTGCCGGCCAAGGACGCCTTCGATATCGTCGTCGAAATATCCCGCCGCATCCCCACCTCGGTCGTGCACGACGTGGAGGATCTGGAAATCAAGCCCAAGCGCATCACCATCAGGGGCATCGTGGATCCGGAGCTCAAGACCGAAGGGGCCGCGCGCGTCGCGGGCGACGGCGGCGCGGACGAGTCCGCGGGACAACTCTCCCCGACGGACCTCATCCAGCAGAAGCTCTCGGAGTGGAAGGAGTGTTTCACCACCATCCGCATGGGGCGGGTCCAGGCCGACGAGATGCGCAAGCGCTACCAGATGGACATCGAGAGCAAGTGTCCGTGAAGAGGAGGAAGATGGCGTCCGTGCTACAAAATACGATTTCGAGGATGACGGCCCGGGAGCGGCGGCTCGCGATCGCCATGCTGGGGAGCTTCGGCGCGATGATCGTTTTCGTTTCCGTGTTCCTGGTGCGCTCCTCCATGTCCGACATGATCGACGAGAACGCGGAGATGGCGGATGCCCTGCGGCTCATCTCCCTGCGCCAGCAGGACTACCTGGACAGGCAGCGCGAGATCGACAGGCGCGGCCGCGGCACGGCCAAGCCGACCCCGCTGCGCACGCTGGTCGACAAGATCTCGAAGGAGCTCGGCGTCGAGGTGCCGGACATCAAGGAGCTGCCGGACCAGAAGCGCGGGACGCAGTGGATCGAGAACTCGGTGGTGCTCTCGATCCGCGAGGTGGGGCTCGAGAAGATGACCCGCTTCATGGAGTCGGTGGAAGGCAACCGCAAGAAGTTTCCCATCGCCATCACCGATCTGCAGATCCGCAAGCGCAGGCGCGTCCCCGACGTGTACGACGTTGAAATCACCATCTCCACCTACGAGCAGAGGCGGGCGGAAAACGCGGCGGGCGGGAAGCGGCCTGTTCCGCCGGCGGCCCGCGAGGGAGCGAACTGATGGGCGGCGACGCGAGAAAAAGGCTCCTCAAGATCATCGGCTACCCGGTGTTCTTCCTCGTGCTCTTCGCGGCCTTCCTGGTCGTCACGTTCCCGCTCGACCGCTTCGCTCCGCTCATCAGGAGCAAGCTCTCGTCGTTTCTCGAGCGGGACGTCACCATCGGCGACGTCTCCCTGTCGCTCCTCGGCGACATCGTGCTCAAGGGCGTGGAGATCGAGGTGCCTTCCGACGGCGCCGAGCCGGAGCCCGAGCCGGTTACGGACGGAGCGGGGAAGGACGGGAAGAAGCCCGCCAAGGCGCCGCGCCTCACCTACTTCGTGGACGAGATGAGCATCGACGTGGGGCTCTTCGCGTTCCTCGTAGGAAGCCTCCACCTGGATATCGAGGCCGAGGCCATGGGCGGAACCATCGACGTGTCCTACGAAGGGCCCATGCCAGGAGAGCAGGCGCAACCCGCGCCGGCCCCGTTGCGACGCCGCGGCGCGGCCAAGGGGGAGGAGGCGCAGGCGGAGGCGACCGCGGACGAGGAGCCGGTCTCGCTGCGCGTGGAGGTGGCGGACGTGGATCTCTCGAAGGCCTACGACCTGCGCAGGAAGCTGCCCGTGCCCGTGAGCGGGACCATCGGCTTCACGTTCGAGATCGAGAGCCCCACGGGCCGCTTCGATGCGGCGAACGGCTCGCTCGCGCTCAACGCCGCCGGCGTAGCCGTCGGGGACGACAAGGCCAAGGTCATGGGCATGACCGTCGACCGGCTGCTCCTCGGCGACTTCGGCGGGGAGATGGAGATCAAGGACGGGGCGGGCAAGGTGAAAAAGATCGAGATCCGCTCCAAGGACTTCGAGGCCAGCGTACAAGGCGAAATTTCGTTCGAGACCCCGCTCTCGCGCAGCCGCCTCGACCTCTACATGATGTTCAAGTTTCTCGAGGCGTACAAGAACAAGAGCGAGCGCACGCGGCTCCTCGTTCCGAGCCTCGACACCTTCAGCAAGGATCTGAAACGCGCCCACCGCACGGACGGCTTCTACGGGTTCAGGTATCGCGGCGCCTTCGGGATTGCCCGGTTCATCCCGTCCAAGGACTACGCGCCGGAGCCGAAGGCCAAGCGCACGCGCGAGCCGAAGAGGAGCCGCCGTACGCCAGGGAGCGGTCGACGTCCGGCCGCGGATTCGCCGCTCGGCCCGGCCGCGCCGCCTTTGGGCGAGGGTCCGGCCATCCGCGAGCCCGCAGGCGATACGCCGGGCGGATTCGGCCGCGAGCCCGTGGATCTGCCGCGGCCGACCATGGAGGAGCGGCCGCCTTTGGGCGTGGTCGGCAACAAGCCGGGCACGGCGCCGGAGATCGCGCCGCCCGAGGAGACCCCCACCGAGCAGGCCCCACCCGAGCAGGCCCCACCCGAGGAGGTCGCACCGCCAGAGGAGATCCCCCCCGAGCAGGCCCCACCCGAGCAGGGCAGCGGCGAGGCGCCCCCTGAGCAAGGGTCGGAGAACCAGGGCGCCGACACCGGGGCATAGGAGACAAACCATGGTGAGCGGCTTCAGCTCCATCCCCGCGCCGCCCACGCTCAAGGCGGGGATGGCCTTCGAGTCCGGATCCGCGTACCGCCTCACGCGACGGCTGGGCATGGGCGGCATGGGCGAGGTGTGGCTCGCGGACCGCAGGAGCGCGGCCGGCCACACGCAGCGCGTGGCGGTGAAGTTCCTGTCGGCCGGGACGCGCAGCGCGTCGCTGGCCGCCGAGGCCCTGCGCATCTCCCAGCTGTCGCACGACAACATCGTACCCTTCCTCGACTCGGGCAGGGACGCGAACGGACGCTTCTTCGTTGCCATGGCCTATGTGGAAGGCGTGGACCTCGACGGCCTGCGCGACATGATCGGCATGTCGCCCGACGCGGTGTGCGCGAGCCGCGCCGCGACCCGGCTGCCCGACACGATCGTCGGCTTCGTGATCTTCATGGTCCTGCGCGCCCTGCAGCACGCCCACACGTTCGTGTTCGAGGACAAGGTGGTGGGGCTCGTGCACCGCGACGTGTCGCCCGGCAACATCCTCATCGACGAGGCGCGCGGCTTCGTCAAGCTGACCGACTTCGGCGTGGCCATCGCCGGCGGGCAGCAGTACGGAGAGGTGGTCGGCAAGGTCCCGTACATGGCGCCCGAGGTGCTGATGGGCGAGCCCGCGGACGGCCGGGCCGATCTCTACGGGCTGGGCGTCGTGTCGTACGAGCTCCTCACCGGCTTCAACCCGAGCATCCACCTGTGCATGCTGGGCAACGTGCTGGGCGCCATCAGCCAGGTGATGGTGTCGCTCACCCGGCCGCTTCGGCTCCCGCACGAGGTGATCGCGGGCGTCGACGAGCGGCTCTCGAACATCGTCGGCCGCATGCTTTTCGCAACCCCGGACGTGCGGTACTCGTCGGCAGAGGAGGCGCTCGCGGACGTGCGCGGCTACCTGTTCGACCGCGGCGTCGGCCCCACCACGGGCAGCCTGGCAGCATACATGAGGCTCATGCGCTGTCCGGACCTCGTTCCGACGCCGTTCCAGCGGGCGTCCCTCGTGTTCCTCGAAGACGGGACCGGCAACCTCGCCGTGCACCCGCGCCGCGTGCTCACCCCTGAGGCGAAGCGCGACTTCGAGGCCGGGAAGAATCCCGCGCGCCGCGGGGCTTGAGACGTGGCCCGTTGTTTCTCTGGTATGCTTACGGTGCGTTCGGGTGGTTCATATGACAACTGTTCGAAAGGAGGGAGCCTTCATGGAAATTAAATCCGTCCATATTTGCCTTGAGGTCGCCGATTACAAGAAGTCGTTAGAATTCTACGGGCCGCTGTTCAAGGCCGCGAAGTTCGCGGTCAGCTGGACCGACGAGAAGAGCTACGGCGGCTACACGAACGGCACGACCACCATCTTCATCGGCGAGGCGAAGCCGCGCCGCGTCGTCCGCAAGAGGCCGACCGGCGAGGAGTTCGTCGTCGTCGACCATGTGGGCTTCTCCGTGGGCGATCGCGCAGATGTCGACGCGATCGCCGCGGCCATGGCCGCCGCCGGGGTGACCCCGCTCTTCCGCGCCCGCGAATACCCGGAGTTCGGCCCCGGCTTCTACGCGGTGACGTTCTGCGACGCGGACAACAACGTCATCGAGTTCGGCCACCGCTCGCAGCCGACGAGGTGACGGGGCTCCTCCCGAACGACACGATCCCGGCGCGCGCGAGCGCGGCGAGGGCGAGGGCGTTTGAAGCGGCGGCGAGGGCGAGGAACTCGTAGTTGCCCTGCGAGAACGGGCCGATCTTGAGAACCAGATCGACCAACACGAGCCCGAGTGAGGCCGCGAGGTACCACTTCAAGATCGCGCCCGTGCGCTCCCTGAGCCGCGCCTTGAAGAGGAGCTTGAGCGCGGGCCCGAGCAGCCAGAAGTGCAGGATGGGGGCGACGAGCAGGTTCTCGTTCCAATGCGTGTCGAAGTGCGACGTGCACATGAAGAGCACGAGCACGAGCCCGCCGAAGCCGCCGAGGAACCCCCAGGCGAAGAGGCCCACGCCCGCGAGCCTCGCGGCGACGCGTCGAGGGCCGAGCACGATCGCCGCGCCGAACCCGAGCGCGATGAGCGACAGGATGCCGATCGACACCGCCAGCTCCCAGCCCGGGGGGGACGTGCCCACGAGCGGACCCTCGTGCCGCGCCACGATCTTGCGTTTCGCGACGAGCGGCGCGCGGTCCTTGCCGACCACGGTCGCGTCCAGATCCTCGCTCAGGACCTCGGGCAGGAACTCCTCCTCCCAGCGCGTGATGGGCCGGTCGATGGGCGTGCCGAGCGAGAACAGGATGAGCGGGCCCATGACCGGGAACCCGCGCAGCGCCCGCCGCGTCCAGGTGCGGAACGTGCGGCCCGTGGGCTCCTTGTCCCGGCCGCTCCTCACCGCGCCGCCTGTCACGTCGTCCACGAGGTCGCGGATGCGCGTGCAGCAGTTGTCCAGGTAGTGGCGGTACATGTAGACGCGGTTCTCGGGCAGCGCGTTTTCCTCCAGGCGCCGCGCCACCTCCTCGGCCTGCGCCGGGGTCAGGTTCAGCTCGCGCTTGACCATCTCGCGGCCGAGGCTCCCGTAGTGCCGCACCGTGCTCCCGTAGGACGTCACCGACAGCCAGTACTCGAGGAAGCCGCGCGCGTACTTGAGGCGCAAGCCTGCGTCGTCGAAGTCGAACGTGCCGAAGTTGTAGACCTTGTTCACGCCGGTCTCGCGGTCCTCGACCACGAACGCGATGTGCCCGAACCTGGCGAAGAGCTCCTCGCCCGGCTCGAGGGTCAGGACCGAGATCCTGTAGCGCCCCTCATCCGCCCCATCTTCCGCCCACGAGCGGGCCGGCAGCGCGGCGAGGAGGGCGAGCACGGCGAGTGCAAGGTGGCGTCGCATGGGCGCATCCTAATGCGGTCGGGCCCGCGGGACAACACGAGAACCCGCCTTGAAGGGGTGGGGCCCGTGTGGTACCAGAAAACAGCAAAACGAACCTAGCCACGCGAGGTACACAACATGCGCCCGACCCCCGGCACCAGCACCCTCGGATTCAATGAGCCCCTGATCTTCGACCGCAGCGTCGCGGGGCGCTCGGCCGCCAGCCTGCCCGCGCTCGATGTCCCGGCGATCGACCCGGCCGCGGTCCTGCCCAAGGACCTCCTGCGCGCGACGCCCGCGGCCCTGCCCGAGGTAAGCGAGCCCGAGGTCGTGCGCCACTTCGTGCGCCTGTCCACGTGGAACTTCAGCGTGGACCACGGCACGTACCCGCTCGGCTCGTGCACCATGAAGTACAACCCCAAGGTCAACGAGTGGGCCGCGAGGCTCCCGGGCTTTTCGGGCCTGCACCCGTACACGCCGCAGCACCTCGCCCAGGGCGCGCTCGCGCTCATGTGGGAGCTCGAGTGCATGCTGGCCGAGGTGTCGGGCATGGCCGGCGTGTCCCTCCAGCCCGCGGCCGGCGCGCACGGCGAGGCGACCTGCCTCATGATGATCCGCAAGGCCCTCGCGGACCGCGGCGACGCGCGGCGCAAGGTGCTCATCCCGGACACGGCCCACGGCACGAACCCGGCCTCGAGCGCGCGGAACGGCTACGAGGTGGAGCCGGTCTCGTCCACCGAGGAGGGCGTGCTCGACCCGAGAAGCGTGGCCGAAAAGATGGATGGCAGCGTGGCCGCGCTCATGCTCACGAACCCCAACACCGTGGGCTTGTTCGAGAAGCACATCGCCGAGGTGACCGAGATCGTGCACGCGAAGGGCGGCTTCGTGTTCGGCGACGGCGCGAACCTGAACGCCCTGCTCGGCCGCGCGCGGCCCGGCGACTTCGGCGTGGACGCCATGCAGTTCAACCTGCACAAGACCTTCAGCACGCCCCACGGCGGCGGCGGGCCCGGCTCGGGTCCGGTGGGAGTGTGCAAGACGCTCGTGCCGTACCTCCCCACGCCGCGGCCCGTGAGGCTCGACGACGGCGCGTTCGCGCTCTCCGCCGACTTCGCGAAATCCATCGGCCGCGTGCGCTCGTTCTGCGGCAACTTCGGCGTCATGGTGCGCGCTTACGCCTACATGCGCGAGATGGGGCCGCAGGGCCTGCGGCGCGTCGCGGACATGGCCGTGCTCAACGCCAACTACCTGCTCGCGCTCGTCAAGGACGCGTACCACGTGCCGTTCGGAGGCGGGCGCTGCATGCACGAGTGCGTGCTGTCGGATCGCGATCTGCAAAAAGAAACCCACGTGTCCACGCTCGACGTGGCCAAGGGGCTCATCGACCAGGGCTTCCACCCGCCCACCATCTACTTCCCGCTCATCGTGAAGGGCGCGCTCATGTGCGAGCCCACGGAGACCGAGACGCGCGAGTCGGTCGAGGAGTTCGCCCACGCGCTCATCGACATCGCGAAGATGGCCCGCAGCGACGCCGAATCCCTGCACCACGCGCCGCACCGCACGCGCCTCGGCCGGCTCGACGAGGTCACGGCCGCGCGCAAGCCGATCCTCAAGGCCGAGGAGAGGTAGGCGCCATTTCCGAGCTCCATGTTAGGAAACCTACTCTCGAAGTTGATAGCGGCTCAGGGACAACCGTCCTCCACGTAGACGCCGCGCGCCTCGATGAGCGCGTAGAGCTCATCCCCTCCCTGGGCCAAAGACGAGAGGTCCGTGATCTGGTTCGACCAAAGGCTGAGCCACTTCAACCCAACCCCACGACGCCCATGAGGGCTCCCCCCTTGTCTCGATCCGTTCCGCCGTCCGGCGCGGCGTCGGCCGTCTTCGCCGACCCGCAGCCCGCCAGGGCCATGAGCGCCGCCGCGGTCCAGATGCCTCCCCTCGTGGGCGTCGTCATGACATACCCTCTTCTCTACGGACACGCCGTGTACAACACCTCGCCCGCAGACGTGACCATGTACATGTGATCTGGCGAAGCGCCCCACATGTCGCTGGGAAATCCTTGCAGATTCAGCTTCACTTCGATCCATGAGCTGCCGTCGAAATGGTACGCGTCCCCTTGGACAAACCCGTCGTCCATTCCCACGGCATAGAGATCGTCCGAGGCAAAGCCCCACAGCCCGCCGAGGCTGATGCCCGGCGGGGGCGTATGGTACACGATGGACCACTCGTCATCGGAGAAACGCAAGACAGCCGCCCCGCTGATCCCGTAAATGTCGTCAGCCTTTTTGCCCCACATGTCGGTGATGCTCATCTGCTCCCCCGTTTTGATGTCGGTCCACCCAGAGCCGTTCCCGAGGAGGACGGTTCCGTTGTCACCGCCAACAACCACATTGTCGGCATTCGTTCCGAAGATGGACAGCAGGCTGTCCGGCGCCCGGTGCATTGGGCTCCATGCCTCCCCATCGAAATGCAGGATGTCGGCCGGGCATGGCTGTGAGCCCTCCCAATCGGGCACGCTGGCGCACTCGGTGCCGCCCTCGCCGAATCTGGAAGAGCACGCCGCATACGCGTCGCCTGGCCCCGCTGCCCAGAGCCCGAAGACCCGCGCGCAGCGCGCCCCTGTCTCGACGGGCGCCCATGTGCCTGTCTCGCGACGAAACACGTCGCCCATCTCGGTGGTGGCCACGATTCCGTCGTTTGCGTTGCCGGCGAGCCTGCGCTCCCATCCGTCGCCGGTCTGCTCCACGTCCCACGTCGCCCCGCTCCAGCGCGCGATTGTCCCGTCGTTGCCCACGGCAAGGAAGTCCTCCGGGCCCATGGCCACGACATCAGCGAAGCTTTCGGCTCCAGGATCTCCCGTCGCGGACCAGGACGTTCCGTCGAAATGCAAGGCCGAACCGCTCGTGGCATCCCCGCCCACGACCATCACATCGTTCGGACCAGAGCCGTACAAAGCATTCAATTCCCCGATTCCCGGCAGCGGCGTCGGGGTCCAGGCGGAGCCGTCCCAACGGAACACCGTCTGGTAGCCGTTCGAATCCACTCCTACGACCCAGACGTCGTCCGGGCCGGGGGCCCAGACGTCGCGCAGCTCGATCCAGTCGCCGTCCGGCAACGTGGCCCACGCGCTCCCGTCGAACACGTACACATGCTTCTTGGTGAGCAGGCACACATGGCTCGCGGAAGTGCCCCACAAGGCAACGGGCCACTCGAAGTCCAGGGCTACGCTCCCGGTGTCGGTCCAGACCGAGCCGTCGAAACGCCAGACGTTGAGATCGCTCAGAGAAGAATCGGCATAGCCCGCTGCCAAGATGTGGCTCTCGTCCGCGCCCCAGATCTCGAACACCAAGCCCGGTGCCGCGGGCAGGGAGCTCCAGCCGCTGCCGTCCAAGGTATGCACGTCCGGCGTCCGATCCGCCGCGTACAGCGTGCCGGAATCGGAGAGCCAGGTCGAATGGATGCGGTGCACGAGATCGAGCTCGCTCCATTGGGAGCCGTCGAAGTGGAACGCGAGCGGCCTGACGATGCCTTCCGCAATGGCATCGTCAGGGATCGCCACGTCGCCGGCCACGTACACATCCGTGGGGCCGGTGCTGTGGATTGCGGTGGCGACGATCTTCCCGTCTGGCGCATGGACGCTCGGGAGCGAGACAGGGCTCCAATCCTTTCCGTCCCAGTGAAAGAGCGGCGCGGACCCGGACGAGCCGTCTCCAATGACCCAGACGTCGTCCGAACCGCTGCCCCACACGCCGTTCAGCGCGGCGGTGGTGAGCGGCGGATCCACGCGTTTCCAGCCGTCGGCCCAGCAGTCGGTCACGGTGTCCGTGTCGTCGACGATTTGCGTATCGGATTCGGTGTCCGTGCCGGTGCCGGTCGCGGTATCAACCTCGGTCCCCGTGCCCGTTTCGGTCTCTGTCCCCGCGTCCGCACCATGCGCGCTGCTTCCGCCGCACCCCCACGATCCGAGCGCGACGAAGAGCATGGTTAAGATCGCAATTCTCTTGCGAGGCACCATGATTCCGACCTCCTGTGTGCTTCCCGTGAATCCGCTCATGGCTCGTACAGGGCCAAGAAGATGTCGTATTTGCCATTCGCCGTGAGCGCCGTTTCGTGTGGTTCTCCCTCGCCGAACACGGACGTCTGCGAGAAATTGCCGATGATCGCGATCCGACCGGATGGCAGGACCGCGAGGTCATTCCCCTGGTCCGAGAAGCCCTCGCTGCGCCTCGAGCCCAGAACATGGGCCCAGAGGACCGAGCCGTCTCCGGAAAACCGCGCCGCAAAGCTGGCCGCGCATCCACCTGCCTCCAGTGAACAGTCGGCGGCGGCGATCGTCGTCTCGCCGGACGCTCCCTCGCCGAACACGACATCGTTCCTAGTCATGCTCGTGTGACCCGCAATGACGACCGAGCCGTCCGGCAGGAGCTCCGCCGCCTGCGCCGCGGCGCCGCGACCCGTCTGCATGCCGATGAAATCGCCCTTTGTCGAAAAACGCGCAACGACATCCAATTCGTGCTCGTCGTCGCCGGTGATCCGCACCGGATCCGCGTCCGTGGGCGCCATGATGTAGCCTCCCGGGAGCGCTCCCGCGAGAACCACGCTTTCCGGCGACACGGCCATGCCGCTCTTGAGCCCCAGGGTTCCTTCGGCAACGGGCTTGGCAAAGACGAGCTCGCCGTTCCCTTTGTAGCGGGCCAGGAACTCGAAGACACAATAGCCGTCGCCCGACTGGGGCTTGGGCTCGAAAAAGCCGCAGTCGATGACTGTCTCGTTCGTCTCGCCGTAGCCCAATGTCGTCGTATCGTCGGACTTGTTTCTCTTTTCAAATTTGCCCGAGATGAAGAAGCCGCCGTCGCCTGTGGATTTGACCGCGTGGATGCTCTCCATGGAAGGTGACCGGCCCATTGTCCTCGTCCACAGCAGGTCGCCCTTGGGCCCGAAGCCGGCGAGCGTCAAGTCCTCGTTCTCAGGACCCGAGACCGTGACCGCGTCCGGCCTGCCGTTGGCGATGGTCGCCTCTCCTTCAAAAGCTCCGACCACCACGAGGTTTCCACCTTCCAGCGCCGCGCCGAAGCACGGACCGCCGTAGTCTCCCGGCAAGCATGCGAGCCCCTTGAGATGGCGCACCCAGGCGAACGAGCCGTCCGCCTCATACCGCGCCACGAACCCGTCGCCTCCCATTTCGTGCCACGCCTCGAGCGTGGTCTCGGTCGGTTCGCCCTGGCCGAAGACCGTTCCATCCTCGAAATGTCCGATGACCGCCAATGACCCATCATCGAGGACGACGATATCCGAAACGTAGCTTCCGTAGATCGTGTCGAGCGAGACCCCCTTGTACGCGCCGAATGCCCTGCCCCACTCCAAACGACCATCCTCCCGAAACCGGGCCAGGAAAATGGCCGTGGCGTCCCAGGCGCCCGCGTCCAGCGTGGTCTCGCCCGGCTCGCCCTTGCCCAGGGTCATCTGGTCGACGAACGACCCACCGACCACGCTCGAGCCGTCCGGAAGGGCGACGATCGCGCTGCCCATCTCAGTGGAGAACCCGATCTGGTATTCTTCAGAAAAATCATTTCCGCCAAAACCGATGGCCCAAACGAGGGAGCCGTTCCGGATCCCGCTGTCCTCGTCGTCTCCGCCGTCCGTTTGGCCGGCCGAGCCGCTACCGCACGCCACGGCGAGAACGCAGATCCACGCAAGACCGATCGTCGAAACGGCTCCCTCTTTCAGGCTCATCTTCAGGTCCTCGTTCTGGCCCTATGGCCAAGCCTGGCACGCCATGTCCGTCTGTCCGGACTGGTACACGCGCCAGACATCCGCGTACAGATCCGCGCTGATGCTGCTCGAGTTGTCGTGGTAGTCGCGCATGTTCTTGTCATCCTCGTCCCGGCATCCTTCGTTGCACGTGCCGGCCGGGAAGTTCTCCCAGATCTCCACCATGTAGTGCCAGTCCGTGGTCGTGTTCACGTCGTCCACTCCGTCCACATGGTCATCCCAGATGTCCCAGAATGCCCGGGCCGCCATAATCTCATTCATGGAATAGCAGTCACAAGTTAGCAAAGAGCACGCGTATGCGCCGCAATTGGCGTGAGTCGGGCCATAACCGGTGGGGAACTGGTGCCCTCCATGTTCGATGCTGTAGTCCATCGAAGTGGTGAGATACCAGGGGTGGGATGATGTCTTGCTGTCCGTGTACCAAGTACGCGTGGCCACGAACTCCGCCCAACCCTCGTTCATCGCGCATTGGTCATTATAGCTGCAGTAGCCGTAATGGGTGCCGGGACAATAGCTCGAGTCCTCATGGCCGAGGACTTGGTCCTTATACGAGTGGCCCGATTCATGAGGCGCCACATCCCAACGTCTCCTCAAGTCGCTTTCTCCGGAGAGATGGATGCAGCTTGACGAGAGTGAATACGCGCCGCCGCTCGTTTCATAGTTCGCGTAGATGTCGGAGGTCATGTGGTAGCTGTGGAACGAGCGGAAGAACTTCTGGAACGCCGCGTTCTGCATGGCCAGGTTGTTCGGGGCTCCGTCCAGATCCGAGCCGTGATTGACGTCGAGGTATCCCGTGGTGCCCGAGGAGCCGAGGTTTGCAATGTAGCCACTGCGCCAAGAGTAGCTGGCCCGTGTACCGCACGAGCAAGAGTCCGTGCAGAAATGGCCGACGCGCTTGTCGGGATCAGCGAACTCAGTGTCCTTAACCCTGTAGTCGGTTTTCACGTACACGTCCGGGTAAAGGTCGGTGGGGTGAGCGGCTTGATCCCACGTGAAGTCCACGCACGAATAGTTGCCCTCGGCCGAGTAGTAGAGCCAGAATGCACCCATGTAAACGTCGCTACCGCTCGAGTTGTAATCCCAGATTTCGACACGAGTACCAATCATGTTCCGGTAACTTGCGTCTCCGAGCGGTCCCCACCAGTTGAAACCGGTCGTGTCCCACCCATCGACCACCCTCCAGTTGTCTCTGTAGCGCATTCGAACACAGACATGCAATGTGAGCACCGAGGTGATCGCCGAGCCTCCCTCCGCGTTCTTGGCGCCGGAGGTCGTATTCGGGTCGAGTAGCAATCCTGCGGCCTCCTTGTCGACCGCTCCTTTGTCAAGAGGCTCGCCGGCATAGGGCTCGAGATTGGCGAAGCCTTCGGGAGTCACCACGGTCTCGATTTTCCCGTTCTTCTCCACCTGGGCCACGGAGTACCGCTGGCTGTTCGTGTTGTACTCTTCCTCACTCACCGCTTCGATGCAGCCGTCCTCGGAAAAGTAGGTGAATGGAATCTGCTCGCCGATCAGGTCTTTCGAGCCTTGCCACTGCCAATACACTGTCAACCTGGTCTTGAAATAGCCGTCCTCGCCAGGCGCGTACAGCGCCACATCCACCGTGAACGAGCTGTTGTCCTTGAGCACCTTCGGGTTGTCGCCGCTCAAGGGTGGCAAGCCCAAGTAGAGCTCGGCCTTCTCGATTGTCTGCACGTCAACCTCGTTCCCGTTGTTGGGGTTGACCTGCTTCTGGATCACGATTGCGTCCGCACGGGTCCCCGTGATCTCCACGGCAGAAAAGGAATCGTTTCTGAGCGTGAAGCCCAGGTGGATCAGCCCGTCGCCCTTGCTCGGACAGATCGTCTTCTCCATGGGATCGAAGCTGCCGGTCAAGACCGGAACCGCATCCGGCGGCGTCGCGCCCGCGTCGACCCCGACCAGCACAGTCGCGGCAAACGTGCACCCAATGGTCATCAGAAACACATGCCTTTTCATCTCCCCACTCCTTTTCGTTCGTGGCCGCTCCCTTGCGGCCGGTTGAAACCCCCGCTCCCCCATGGAACGGAAGTCGATAAGCGATTGTCCTTCCCGTCCGCCTGTGCGGCCTCCCTCCGATCAAAGCGGGACAACACCCCCAGGATGCGCTTCAGGTCGGCCTGGTTGCGCGCGCCGAGCTTTGCCCGGATGCGCGAGAACGCCGTCCACACCGCGCCCGTGGTCTTGCCGAGCCGCCGCGCGATCTCCTTCTCGCGCTCGAACGACGCGCAATACTCGCCGAGGAGCGAGAGCTCCTCCTCGGTGAGGCCTCGCGACCGCAGGAACCCCGCGACCGG
>JAQTNF010000045.1 GCA_028713995.1 Deltaproteobacteria bacterium
CTGGAACAGCCGCTCGTACCCGGCCGCGAGGAGCCGCTTCATGTGCAGCTCGGGCGAGGTGATGAGGAATCTGTCGCCGGACGGCTCGGGCTCGATGTGGCGCTCGGGCGCCGGGTGCGGCGCGCGGACGGGAGTCTCCACCTCGAGGAAGCCCTGGCCCTCGAAGAATGCGCGCAGCGCCCGGAGGATCGCGGCCCTGGCCTCAAGCCGCGGGCGCACCTCGGCGAGCCGCTCCCTGTCGTCGTCCGGGCCCATGTCGCGCGGGAAATCCATCGTGCCCACTCCTTGCACGGGGACAGGGAACCTCATACACTCCATGCATGCCGGATCTCAACCGAATGCTGATCGCCGCGATATCGGTCGCGCTCCTCGCCGGTTGCGGCGCTTCCAAGCCGCGCGCAGCCGCGCCCAAGGCGGAGCGGGCGAGCGCCACGGTCGCGCCCATCGAGCTCCCCAAGTCGATCGACGAGTCGACCCGCTTCGACTGGGAGCGCACCTTGTATCTGCTCCCTTCCGGGCACCCGGACCGCCGCGCCCTGCGTGATCTCATCGTGGATTCGCTCGCGCGCTCGTTCGAGGCCTCGCCGGAAAAGGATGTGGAGGGGCGGCTCGCGCTGTACGAGGAGGCCCTCAAGCTGCACGACCCCACGGACTTCGAGGCGGGCAACGTGGCCGCGCACGCCGTGCCCATGGCGCGTTGGGCGGTGCGCACGTTCGAGCCGCGCGGCGACGAGGCGCTCGTGCTGGCCTCCTTGAGCTTTTTGCGCACGGCCGACCCGGCCGACACGGCCGCCAGGGAGCGCTACCTCGCGCTCGCGGAATGGTCCGAGTCGGTGCGCAAGTCGATCGAAGATCCGGTCGAGCGGCTGGGCTCGCTCGTCGAGATCTCCCTGCGACTCGTGTCCCTCGTGCCGGACAAGGCCGTGGTCGAGCACCTGGCCGAGCTCTACCTCGCGCGCCAGCGTGCCATCGTCGATCGCTTCCGGCAGGTCGAGGCGGCCGGCGCCGGCGGCGACATGTCTCCCTACGAGGCCCTCATGCAGGCGGGCAGCCTGCGCTCCATGCCGGGCGATCTCATCTACATCTTCAACCAGATCGGGAACCCGGCCGGCGCGCGCCCCTACATGGAGCAACTGCTCGGCGACGGCGGCGCCCGCCAGGACTTCGTCGACCTGCTCGACGACATCGCGAGGGGCAGGGACGAGGCCGAGAACTATTTCACGATCGCCGACCTCGTGGGCGCGAGGGAGCCGCTCGCGGGCCTGCGCCTGTGCGTCCGGGCCAGGAACCTCGATCGCGCCAATCCGCGCTACCCCCTGTGCGTGGCGCGCTTCTTCGAGGAGATGAAGCACCCCGAGGGGGCCATCGACTTCTACGCCGAGGCCGCGGATCTGGAGGCCGAGGGGCTCTCGGCCGCGGCCAAGGGCGACGCGGGCGCCGGCGCAGACGAGGACAACCTGGCCCAGATCCTCGACCTCTACCGCCGGGCCATGTTCGGCGTTCACATGGCCGAGAAGACCCGGGACGCCCTGCGCGCCGTGGACACGGCCGATCGCTTGGCGCGCCGCGCGCTGGCCCTCGACCCAGGTCCCGAGAGCGATCTCAGGATGGTCGTGGCCGCGCTCGTCTACTCGTGCGGCGAGGTGGAGTTCGACGACGGCCGCGTGGAGGCGGCCAAGGAGCACCTCCGGCGCTCGAGCGGGATCCTCGCGAACGTTCCGGCCCTGGCCAAGCTGTCGGAGGTCTACTACCTCGCCGGGGCATACGAGGACGCGGCCAAGACGATCGAGGAGGCCGTGGGCGTCATGCGCTCGGGCGCCGGTCCGACCCCGTTCTGGCGCGCCGTGCTCAAGGAGAAGCTGGCCGACTGCCGCGCGGCGCTCGGAGACAAGGACAAGGCCCGGGAGCTTTACAAGGATGCTCTCGCGGAGTGGGCGGGCGCGGATCTGTCCGCCGAGGAGGCGCCCGAGGCGGCCGTGCGGCGCGGCATCGTGCTCGATCGGCTGGATGACCGGGCCGCTTCCCAGGAGGCGTTCCGGCAGGCGATCCGCATGGATCCGGACCGGCGCACCACCTACGCGGAGATCCTCTCGTTCCTCGCCGCCGGGAACCGCCTCGACGACGCCAAGGAGTTCTACGGCCTGGCCTACAACCAGGATCGCATCGAGGGCATGTGGAAGATCTACTACTCCCTGTGGGTCGAGGGGCTCTCGCGCCGCCTGGGCCGCGGCTCGGTCGATCAGGCCGTGGGGTACCTCACGAGCAGCAACGGCTCCACGTGGCAGGACAAGCTGGCCGGGCTCTTCACCGGCCGCGTCACCCTCGCGGATCTGCGGGCGGCGGCGGCGAACAAGGGACAGGCCGTGGAGGCGGAGTACTACGGCGCGATCCTGTCGCTCGCGGGCGGGCGCGCCGACGAGGCCAGGGCCATGCTCGACAAGGTGGTGGCTTCGGAGCTGATGGGGTTCTTCGAGTACCGCATGGCCAAGGCGATCCTCGCCGGGGAGCTTCGAGCAAAGTGAGGCGCGCCGTCCTTTCGCTCGCGGCCGCATTGCTCGCCTGCGCGTGCGGCTACGCGCCCATGATGGGCCACGTTCCCGGCGGCGGGGATCGGGTCTCGATCCCGGTGGCCTCGAACCGCACTCCGTACGACGGGCTCGCCGGACCGCTCACCGCGGCGCTCAGGAGCAAGCTCGCGCTCCTCGGCGTGGAGGTCGTGTCCGCGGGAGGGAGCGCGCCCTCGCTCGAGGTCCGCATCCTGCGGGTCGATCTCTCGCCGGGCATGCTCGGCGTCTCGGACGGGAGGCTCGTGCCCTTCGAGAACATCTCGCGCGTGGAGGCCGAGGCGCGCCTCGTGCGAAGCGACGGCGCCGTGCTGGCCGGTCCCGCGACGGTATCGGTCGAGGGTCGCAACCTCACGGGCGGGAGCGTGGGCGCCGAGGAGGCATTGGCCTCGCGCGGCAGGCTCTACCTCATGGACGCTCTGGCCGATGTTGTGGCGGGCGCGATATTTGCCCTTGACAGGCCCGGCCAGCCGTCCATGTTTCGTCCATGACGAACGAACAGAAGCGCTACAAGTCGTGGCCGTTCGAGGAGGCCGCGCGCATCGTGCGCGCCGGCAGGGGCAGATTGCCCGAGACCGCGGTCTTCGAGACCGGCTTCGGCCCGAGCGGGCTGCCGCACATCGGCACCTTCGCCGAGGTGGCCCGCACCACCTGGGTGCGCCGCGCATACGAGCACGTCACGGGCGGCAAGACGGCCCTCGTCGCGTTCAGCGACGACCTCGACGGGCTGCGCAAGGTGCCGGACAACATGCCGAACGCGGGCATGCTGCGCGAGCACCTGGGCAAGCCGCTCTCGGACATCCCCGATCCTTATGGCTGCTGCGCGTCGTACTCCGGGCACATGAACGGCCGGCTGCGCGAGTTCCTCGACGCGTTCGGGTTCGAGTGCTGTTTCCGCTCGTCGAGCGAGGCCTACCGCCGCGGCGACTTCAACGCGGGCATCAAGATCCTGCTCGACAACGTGGAGAAGGTGCTCGAGGTCATCCTGCCGACGCTGCAGGAAGAGAACCGCGAGCGCTGGTCCCCGTTCCTGCCCAAGTGCGAGCGGTGCGGCAAGGTGTACACCACGCGCGTCACGGCCCACCGCAAGGATGCGGACGCCGTGGACTACCGCTGCGACACGCCGTTCGGCGACGTGCCGGGCTGCGGGCACACCGGCACGGCCTCGATCTACAACGGCGGCGTCAAGATGGGCTGGAAGGTGGACTGGGCGCTGCGGTGGTACTGCTACGGCGTGAGCTACGAGATGTACGGCAAGGACCTCATCCCCTCGGCCGAGCTGTCGAGCCGCATCGTGGCGATCATGGGCGGCAAGGAGCCGTGCGGGTTCTTCTACGAGCTCTTCCTCGACGAGGCGGGCGAGAAGATCTCCAAGTCGCGCGGCAACGGCGTATCGGTCGAGCAGTGGCTCGCCTACGCCCCGGTCGAGTCGCTCGCGCACTTCATCTACCGTGATCCGCGCCAGGCAAAGAAGCTCTACTTCGAGATGATCCCGCGCGCCATGGACGAGTACCTCGACCAGCTGCGCAGGTACCCCGAGATGGAGGAGGGCAAGCGCCCGGACTCGCCCCTGTGGCACATCCACCGCGCCGGCGCGAGCGTGCCGTCGTACGCGTCGTCCGTGAACTTCACCATGGTCAACAACCTGGTGGCGGCCCTCGGCACGAGCGATCGCGACCTCCTGCTCGGGTTTCTGCGGCGCTACGATCCGGCCGTGGAGAGGTTCCCCGAGATCCTCGGTCCGCTCGTGGACAAGGGCCTGCGCTACTACAACGACCACATCCTGCCCAACAAGAGGCACCGCGCGCCGTCCGACGCGGAGCGACCGCTCTTCCTCGCCCTGCGGTCCAAGCTCTCGGGGCCGGGGGTGGACGGGCTCGACGAGAAGGCCCTGCAGAGCCTCGTGTTCGACGTGGCGCGGGAGCACGGCATCGAGCCGCCCGAGTTCTTCGCCGCCATCTACCAGGTGCTGCTCGGCCAGGAGCGCGGGCCCAGGTTCGGCTCGTTCGCGAGGTTGGTGGGGATCGAGCGCGTCATCGCGCTCATCGACGAGCACGCCGGGGTGTCCTCCTCTCCGTAGGGCCTGAAAAGAGTCTTGTCGAAAAGGAAGAAACTTTTTCCGTGGCGCAAGGCTCCCGGGATCTCGGATCGCAATGTCGTCATGCCCCGAAAGACTCCGTTCGGCCGGCGCGAACATTGTCTTCCGGCCCGCAAGGGACTTGGAGCGCCGGCGCAGATCTTCTCCCGAGGCAAAAGACTTCTTGAACGGCTTGCCCGGTTTGGGGAACGGCGCGCACGGCGATTTTCCGCCCAGGGCAGGAAGCCGACCGGGCGAAAAAGAGTCTTTCCCGCGAGGTCGAGCTTTGTCCTTCGGGGAAAGGGGGACTTTGAGGCGGTTCTCGGATGTGCCTTTCGCTGCTTGGGTTCCTGCTGGGCTGGGCGCGACATGCCCGCGCCGAGCGCGGCTGTGCGGTAGTTGAGGTTTCAATCCACGCGCCCCGTGCGGGGCGCGACCGAGTGGGTGGTTGTTGGGCTCTCCCCACTCCGGGTTTCAATCCACGCGCCCCGTGCGGGGCGCGACCTGCGCCGTACGCCGCAGCCATCATCCGGATCGGGTTTCAATCCACGCGCCCCGTGCGGGGCGCGACCGGCTGCGACAGGGCCTCGCGCACTCGCTTCGTGTTTCAATCCACGCGCCCCGTGCGGGGCGCGACCAGCGCAGCGGTTCTGATATTCCGATACAGATATGTTTCAATCCACGCGCCCCGTGCGGGGCGCGACGGCTACGCGCTGGACGCCGGCCCGTTCAAGATGTTTCAATCCACGCGCCCCGTGCGGGGCGCGACGGCGCTGTCCGCGCTACTTCGCGGGTTCGCGGATGTTTCAATCCACGCGCCCCGTGCGGGGCGCGACCACAGAGAACGGGTTGGAGATCCGGCCCGAGAATGTTTCAATCCACGCGCCCCGTGCGGGGCGCGACCCGAGCGTGTGGTCGTAGATGGCGCGGCCAGAGGTTTCAATCCACGCGCCCCGTGCGGGGCGCGACGGCAACCTGCCCGGAACTGGACCTCGACCTCGTGTTTCAATCCACGCGCCCCGTGCGGGGCGCGACGTAGCCTTGGCCAGTTCAATCGCGTTCGAGTTGTTTCAATCCACGCGCCCCGTGCGGGGCGCGACGACGGAGGGGCACGGCACGTGACATGCCCGTCGCCGTTTCAATCCACGCGCCCCGTGCGGGGCGCGACCCAAGGGTCACGGCTTTCGTGGCTTGTCGCAGATGTTTCAATCCACGCGCCCCGTGCGGGGCGCGACCGGGCTATTCGGAAGATCGCCCTTGTAGCAACCGGTTTCAATCCACGCGCCCCGTGCGGGGCGCGACCGCAATTACCCGCAGCGCCTCCACAAACCGCTCCATGTTTCAATCCACGCGCCCCGTGCGGGGCGCGACACCTCGTGTACGGGTTGATCAAGCCTGCGAGTAAGTTTCAATCCACGCGCCCCGTGCGGGGCGCGACAGGGACGGGGAGCATGAAAAAGATAACGAGACTGTTTCAATCCACGCGCCCCGTGCGGGGCGCGACGCCGCGGCCGGGATACCGATCCATCCCTCTGTCGAGTTTCAATCCACGCGCCCCGTGCGGGGCGCGACCTGCGGTTCCGAGGACATTCGCTCGGATGTTGTTGTTTCAATCCACGCGCCCCGTGCGGGGCGCGACAAGACACGGGGTTACTCGCCAACATGCAGCCGGAGTTTCAATCCACGCGCCCCGTGCGGGGCGCGACGAAGGAGATCATGGGTTCCACTGGTCCGAGATAGTTTCAATCCACGCGCCCCGTGCGGGGCGCGACAGGCGCTCAAGCGTGGAGAGCGATTCGCGATCCTGGTTTCAATCCACGCGCCCCGTGCGGGGCGCGACATCGACACCACGGCCTACCCGTGCGGCGACCAGTTTCAATCCACGCGCCCCGTGCGGGGCGCGACAGGCGCTCGAACTCGCATCGCGCGTCGAGTCCATGTTTCAATCCACGCGCCCCGTGCGGGGCGCGACGACTGTCCCTGAGACTGTCCCACGTCACATCGTGTTTCAATCCACGCGCCCCGTGCGGGGCGCGACCGGTCGTAGAGGGGGACGCCTCCCCGGACGTGTTGTTTCAATCCACGCGCCCCGTGCGGGGCGCGACGTTCAACCGCTCCACCCACATCGCTTGCGCCTCCGTTTCAATCCACGCGCCCCGTGCGGGGCGCGACGCTCGTCTATGTGCATCACGCCGTCCTTCCTGTAGTTTCAATCCACGCGCCCCGTGCGGGGCGCGACCCGGAACGGTCGTCGGCGTCCCCCGATGGGTCGGTTTCAATCCACGCGCCCCGTGCGGGGCGCGACGCCGACGCGCGGTATGTCCACAAGGTAATGAACGTTTCAATCCACGCGCCCCGTGCGGGGCGCGACCGTGACGGCGGTTGAGGCCGATAGCCTCATCGAGTTTCAATCCACGCGCCCCGTGCGGGGCGCGACGCGGTGCGGAATCTTCTTCCGCATCCGGCACGGGTTTCAATCCACGCGCCCCGTGCGGGGCGCGACCGCATGCGGTTGCGCATCCGGTTCGTAGAATTCGGTTTCAATCCACGCGCCCCGTGCGGGGCGCGACGGGGATACCGATGCCGGGCCTGGAACCGAGGCGACTGTTTCAATCCACGCGCCCCGTGCGGGGCGCGACCTGCCAACCTCGTAGCGGTTCCCGAGAACATCTTGTTTCAATCCACGCGCCCCGTGCGGGGCGCGACGCGGGAACGAGACCGCCTTGCGTCGCGAAGATTTGGTTTCAATCCACGCGCCCCGTGCGGGGCGCGACAGCGAGACGTGGAAATCCCGGACGCTGGGCACGTGTTTCAATCCACGCGCCCCGTGCGGGGCGCGACCTCGAACCCGGAACTGCGACTCATGCTCATCAGGGTTTCAATCCACGCGCCCCGTGCGGGGCGCGACATGCGTCGAATTGTCCGACTGTATCCACTGGCGTCGTTTCAATCCACGCGCCCCGTGCGGGGCGCGACGTTCTGGACGTGCGCTCATTGTGGGACGGTGCACGTTTCAATCCACGCGCCCCGTGCGGGGCGCGACAGCCTATATGATTTCCCCTATTATTACGCATGGTCAAGCTCTCGCTTCCGCGAACCTGCTTGCCGACAGCCGACCATGGATGCAACCTGCCCGCGTTGTCCTGAAATATGTTTTGGTTTTCAAAGAGATTCGGACAGCGCGAACCTCCCAGGGATCCCGTGATCGATCCGGGTTCGCGCGTCGCCGTGTCAGACCACCAGGGGGCCTTCTGGATCGTAGGAGGTCTTGCGCCCATGGTGTTCTACTTTGCGAGTCCAATTCGCACCCAGGAAGTAGAAGCGGACGCTGTCCTGTTCCCCGTCAATTGTCGCCGTTAATCGATTTTTCAGGGCCGCCCACTGCGCGGGATCCACAAGGCACTCGAACACCGACTTCTGCACACGCTGGCCACGACTCTCGCACATCTTGGCCACGCGACGCAGCCTCTTGCGGCCCTCCCGGGTCTCTGTGTTGACGTCATAGGTGACGAGCACCATCATGGCTCACCTCCAGAAGAACGGCGGATATGCGTCGAGGTCCCCGCGCAGGTGCCTGGCGAGCAGGAGGGCCTGCACGTGTGGGACCAGACCGAGCGGGATTTTTTCTTCGATGAAAGGGTGGACGATTTCATCCTGCTTGCGCTTCTGCCAGGAGACCAACACCTCTTTGCGCGTGTCGTCGTCCATTGACACGGCGCCGGTTTCTGAGACCGCGAACCCTTTGGCTCGAACCTGCTGGCGATTCACGAGAGACAGGACGAGCCTGTCGGCGAGGACCGGACGAAGCTCCTCCATGAGGTCGAGCGCCAATCCGGCCCGCCCCGGTCGATCCCTGTGCAGAAAACCGACGGAGGGATCGAGGCCCACTCCCTCAAGCGCGCTCTCCACATCATGGACCAGCAGCGTGTAGACGAAAGAAAGCAACGCGTTCAGGTTGTCGAGCGGCGGACGGCGGCTCCGACCCCGAAAGGAGAAGTCCTCCTTCTGTGCCACCACGAGGTTGTCGAACACGTTGAAGTAGAGGCTCGCCGCCTCGCCTTCGATCCCGCGCACAACGTCAAGCGACACCGCGGGTTCCAGGCGTGCGATAGAGCGCCCCATCTCGGTCGACGCCCTCTCGACTTCCTCTCGTCCCCCCATGCTCTCGTGATCGCGAAGGGCTCGAAGGAGCACCGTACGTCCGTTCGCGATCTTTCCCGCCACAACCGACCGCGCAACGGCCGTCGAGTGCTTCTCGTTATCGGCCCTTCGATACTGCTCGCGTCGCAGGAGCACGTTCCCGGAGACGGGGCCCTCGACGCGCGCGAGGAATCGCCCGTGCGTGCTGAGGAACGAGACACCCACGGCCTTCTCGGCGCAAAGCGCCATGAGCGGCGGGCTCATCGATACCTGCCCGAAGCAGACGACGCCCGAAAGCGTGTGGATCGGCACGCGCAGCTTCGTCTCGTGTTCGATGCGCACCACGATGGTTTCTCCCTCGCGGGCGAGGTAGGCGCCTTGTGTGGTGACGTAGAGCGTGTTGAGGAGGTGCTTCATGGATCGGCCTTCGACGCGTCGCGCAAAGCGCGTACCAGGAACACCGAGGCCTTGCCGGCGCGGTCCGTACTGTCGGGCAGACAGAGGTCCTTCATGGAGCATGGGCCGCACTTCGGGCCCGGCACCGGCGGGGGAGTTGAACCGGACCGAGCGATCTCGTGGATTCTTCGCGCGGCCTCTTCGGTGGACGCACGCAGATCGTCGGAGAACGGGACATCTTCACGACGATGGCTCTTGCCGTAGTAGACGGCGCCCGCCGGGATGACGGTTCCCATCATCTCTTCGAGCGCCATGGCCTGAGCGCAAAGCTGGACGGCGTATGCCTGCTCGTGCCGCAGCACGCCACGCTTGTACTCGACCGGAAACACGGACCACCGTCCCGACACACCGAGCAGGTTGATCCCCTCCGAGCTATCGTCGATTCGATGGAGCTCGACCACATCTGCCTTGCCCGACAAGCCGAGCCGAAGCGAGCGCAACCATAGGCCGCGTGCGATCGTCACGTCGCCGCGGCTTTCACTCGACACTTCGTGAGCCCTCTCATGGATGTGCCGGCCGTCGACCGTCGCATTACTTTCGGCCCACAGGCACTCTACGTGCACCAGAGCGAAACGGCGCTCGCAGTAGATCACGTGCTGCAAGCCAGACAACGGAAGCAGATCGTCCTCGTCAAACATGGTCCACGCTGTCAGTCGATGTGGATTTCCGAATCAGCCGGCAGTTTTCCCCACATGATCGTCGGCAAGCCACCCGGGCCCGACGTCGCGAAGCCCACCTCCACGCCTGCGGGCACGCGGCTCTTGTGGAACGTCATGCTGTAGTCGGCGAACGAGCGAGGCGCTTCGACACCGTCGCGTTTCTTCACCTCAACGAGTTCGAACAGTTTATGGGCCGGGGCGCAGCCCAACTTGGCCTGCTGCTGACGTTGCCCATCGTCCTTGTCCGTACCCACGTGTTTGAAGATGATCAACGGTTCACGCACGGACATGAGCCCTTTGCTCGCCGAGCGGTCGTGCTCGTACATGCCGAGCATTGCCTGCCAGAACAACATGAGATCTTTGTCGGAGAACCCGGTTTCGGCAGCCAAGTGGGCGCTGATGAAGCCCTTCGCGAGGTAAAGGCCGTAGGGGATCAGCGCCTTGCGTCCCATGGTGCGGAGCTTGTCCTCGGGCTGGTCGGCTTCCCACTTCATGAAGTCTGCGCTCGATTTTGCTCCCTTCACGTTCTCGGCGACCGCCATGCGCGTAATCGAGATGTCAAGCGGCAACACGGGATCGAGCGAACGCGCGAAAGCAACCTGCACGGGGCCGCGCACCTGCCCAGCGTTCGGTCCCGTGCTCATAACGGCGCCGAAGGTGCGGACGTCGTAGAAATTCTTGCACATCCACTGTTTCGCCAGCTCGACCTTGGCCTTGGGCGCCCCCTTGTCCGACGAAGCCAGACCGCCTTCGGTTTCCTCGTGCGCTCTCACGATGGGCGTGTTCAGGTTCGTTCCGTGCTCGACGAATATTGCGTGAGGCATCGCGTTGCCCTTCGCCATCTGAACGTAGTTCCTGATGCGGCGCTTGAGAGCCACGTCTGAAACTAGACCATGCATGTCCTGCGGGTCGATGCGCGGCGCATTGCCGGCGTCGGGATCGCCGTTGGGGTTGCCGTTCTCACAGTCGAACAGGCACAGGAATTCGTAACGGTTCTTGATCTCCTCACGCATGAGCTTCCTCCTTTTTCGCGGGTTCATCGGGCTTCTTGGTTCGCAAGTCGGCGAGCTGTTGATAATAGCCGAGCGCGAACAGACTTTGCTCCTCAAGGCCCAGGGTTCGTGGGGGGGCGTCGCCGATACGTCCCCAGACCGACGACAACTTTTCCTCGTACCAGTACACGAGCCCTGGCGCGTCGAGCTTGCCCAGGTGAAACTGGGCCGTGCGGACCAGTCGGCCCAGGACCAGAGCCGGGGTCGTGCTGGCCGCCGCATAGTAGCGTTGCACCACGCCAGCTCCGACATCGCCCAACGCGGCTCGTTGGATCGCTGCGAGCACGGCCATCAGCCGCCCACAGTGATAGGCGGGCGCCGGATGTCCTTCGTTCAACATCGGTTTCAGATCACTCATGTTGCTTCCTCCTTGGTTTCTAAAGTGAAAGGCCTTCATCAGGCCCATGCCTGCGTGGTTGGGAACATCGTCGCCGATGATCGAGATCACCGTTCTGCGCAAAGCGAGGGCGAGTGCGTTCTGGGGAAACGGCCCACCGCGAACCGCGGCCCGCCACATTGACGCGACGAAAGGTGGTGGGAGATCTTTTAACTCGCGCACCGTCGCTCCAAGGACGGCGAGGAACTTGGGCTCGGGAGCCAGCCGTCCTCCTTCCCGATGTACGATGGCAAGGTCGTCGAACCAAGCATTCACATTCGAAACCAGTTCCTCGAACGAACCCTCCATCCAGTCGCGCACCATGACACGGCCGCCGGCCCCCGAGAGGGTCATGGCGAAATACCTGTTCTCGGCGAGGTCGGGTCGTTTGCCAGAGCGCAAAGCCGACAACATTTCCGCTGCCCGTCTGTTGGCGTCGCGCTCCACTTGCTTTTCCGACTCCACTAGCCAGGCAAGCGGATCGTCCTCTACTGCGAGCTTGTCCTTGAACCAGTGGACGACCTTGGCCCCGGCGAGCGTTCTTGATTGGTGCTTCAGCAAGTGATTCAGAGCCGCGCGATAAGCATTGGCCGTTTCCTCTGACATGGGGGCGTTTGCCGATTGCTCCAGCCCGTACGACGTGAAGGCATCCTTGTCGAAGCCGACCAGCACCGTCCCCACGCCCGACCCGCCCACGTCTGACAGTCCTTCGATCTTGGGGTGCGTGGCGGCTGGCTCCACGCTGACACCGGTAACGAGGCACGGTGTGGTGCCTCTCGATGAAGATCGCTTGCTCGTCGAAAGCGTCCCCCGGAATGTCCGCCACCATTCGTGCCAAGCGTCGGACTCAACCACGAACGGACCACCAATCCCGAGTTGAAACGTGACCTTATCGGACGGAGCCGCCTTGTGTTCCGTCAGACAGACACAAAGCTGCGACAGATCCGATTCGGTCGCGAGGAATCTCGTGATCCCCTCCAATACGGGCAGGTCCCTTTCCGCGGCCTTCAGGCATTCGATAAAGAACGCGTGCTTCCCAAGGATCTTCTCCGTGCCGCCTGACCTCTCCAGGGTTTTCTTGTCATAGAGCAGTGCTACGACCTCTGCGGTCTCGATCAGAAAGTGGCAACGGGGCGAGTTTCCGCCGACAAGCTCGGCCTGCGCCAGATCAGGACACTTGGCGAAGGCGCGACCCGGATTCTTTTTCGCTCCCACGTTGCCCATTTCGACGACATCGAGGAATTCGCCGGACTCCGAGAACACCGCGGCCCAGCGCACCATCTTGGGCTTGAACCCTGGCTCGACGTCTTCGAGACGCTTCGCATATTCGACAAGATGGTTCAGCATTCGGCCCTCCCGACGGCCTTGTGGACGGCGTCGCTCGCGTAGTCGGGCACATCGAGGATTCCGCCCTTGACCACAGCTTTGAAGACGCTCACGGCCGGTGGATCGGTGTTGGTTCCCGGCCGCGACAGATCGAACACATCGTAGAGCATGAACCCCAGATCCATATTGACGGCGAACCTCGTGGCGGGTGGCGCGTCGACATCGACCAACTCGAAGTAGGCCGGGAACTCGCGGCAACCAAAGCAGGGCTGGTAAACGCACTTGCCGCCAGCGGCGCGCCGACGGAACTGCGCCTCAAGGCCCTGCAATCGATCCTCGAATCCCGGCCACGGACGGATTTCGGCGTGCAAGTGGTATCGCACGTCGCGTAGCGCCATGGTTTGCCGTTGCGTGCGTCCCTTCTCGCCTTCAGTCCCATCGGCCATGATGGGCTCGGGTTCGCTGCGCCCTGCGGCCCAGGAACGAATCGTCTTCTCCGACGGCCCCTTGTCCTTGACCTCGTTCCGCCGGAGTGCGATGAACGCAGGAGGCTTCAGTACCTCGACGCGGGTCACCTGCCAGCGAAACTCCTTGGGCTTGACGTAAATTGCATCGTAGATGCCCCGGGCGGCCGAGGGTGTGATGACCGGATAGCTGAATCGCTCGACCTTCAGCTCGGGTCTCGTGAAGCAGGCGAACTCGCCCCACACCTCCAACACTTGATCGCGCGGATTCATTGACTCTCCTCCTCGGATTCCTATGCCATCCAGCAACCGTCGGCTTCTGGAGGTACGAGTCCGAGATCACGGTCGTAGTGTCCTTCGCCGACGTACACGAACCACTCGTCCGACTTCTGTTTCCAGTTCACGGGAACGGGATCGAGGTAGTGCGCAACGGGGGCGTCGCCTCGCGGCCGAAATAGACTCACCGTGTACGGACGCGCGCGAGTCATCCACGGCCTCGAAAGGAACGTCGTCTGCACCTCGTCCTTGAGCGTTTGCCAAACGTCGCGATCATAGGGCACCAGCACATTGATGGTGTCGCCGTCTATGATCCGGTAGTTCCGGTCCACCTCCACAAAGTTCCGTTCCAGAATCGAGTTCATGAGTTCCGACTCGTCAGATGACCCCATGAGCCTGAACACCGCCCTATAGTACTCATGGATGATCTCGGGATCGTGCAGGTCGAATCTTTCGGCCCCGTGCTGACGGAGCATCTGCGCGAGGACATCGGCAGCTTGTTGATAGGCTCCATCAGGATACTGGCTTCGCCGGCCCTCTTCTGTCTCGGGCACGAAGACACGCACTGTTCCGGCTTTGGCTCTTCCGTTGCGGTTGCAGCGTCCAGCCGCCTGGACGATGGCTTCGAGAGGGCCCCACGCGCGAAAGACGACAGGGAAATCGAGGTCGACGCCCGCTTCCACGCATTGAGTGGAGACCAAGCGGCAGGGCTGGCCAGCCAACAGGTGCGCGCGTACGTTGGCGAGGACTGTTTCGCGGTGCTTGGGGCACATGCTGGTCGACAAATGAAACAGCTCGCGGACACCTTTCTCGGCCAGAGACTGAAACACGCGTACCGCATGACGCTTCAAGTTGACGACGCAAAGAATTTGGTTCTCAGCCGCGAGGTCGTCGACCAGTCTCGACCATGGCGTCTCGTCGTCCGGCGCGTCAGGCCAGACGACATCGACGCGACGCGCTCTGCGGGCCAGAGCGAGACCCGCGGGGACGATCTCGGTCGGTCGCCACCCTGGCATACATAACTTGCGGACGTCCCGATCCATCTCGGTGAAGGCTGGCTGTGTCGCGGTAGCAAAGACCACGGTCGAGCCATAGCGTTCGGTGAGGCGTGCAAGTGTCGCGAGTGTCGGAACGGCCAGACGACGCGGAATCGTCTGCACCTCGTCGAAAAGGATCACGCTCCTTGCGAGGCGATGGAGCTTTCGGCATGGCGCCGGCCTGTTGGCGAAGAGCGACTCGAGCATCTGAACGCTGGTCGTCACGATGATCGGCGCATCCCAGTTTTCGGCCAGCAAGCGCGTCTGGCGCTGGCCTTCCGAGCCGTCTGTTCCGCCTAGCTTCTCGCGCGTTCCGGCCAAGCTGTGGTGCTCGAGGACATAGCGGCCGAGATCGTCTCCGGTATGCAGTTGCGAAAAAACCTGTCGATACACGTTGACCGTCTGGTCGATGATCGAAAGGTACGGAATCACGACTACAACGCGCCGCAGTCCGTGTTTGATGACGTGCCTCAACGCGAACGCCAGCATCGCAAGGGTTTTGCCAGTGCCAGTGGGTGCCGTGAGCGTGTACACGCCCTGGTCGCAGTCGGCTGCCGAGATGCACGCTGCCAGTAGGTCGGCCCGCATGGAATTGACGTGGACCGCGGATGCGGACGCCTCAGCCAAATCGCGGAGGTATTCGGTCAAGGCGCCGACTGCACGGGCTGGAGCGAGGTGGAGCGGAGTTGGCCGAATGGATCCGCCCTCGAAATGAACCTCTGTTTCGATGAAGTCGGCGTCGACCAAGGTCGAAAAGAACATCCGGACGTCGAGCATCGCCGAGGCGTAGTCCGTCCGTGAAAGAGCGGCGTAGTGGCCGCTGTCGCCTGAAACCGGCTCGGGTCGCGGCCATCCGTCGCGGACGGCCCTGTCCAAGAGGCGATCCAAGTCTGCGTCCGAGACTCGGAGTCTTTGTGGTTCCTTGCCTCTCTTGGGATCCAGTCCTCGGAGGGAATCGCCACTGGCAATCTGAAGCCCGATGTGATGGCCTTGAACGGCGAGAGCCGTGGCGATGCTTCGGCACGCTTGGATGCCCGCCCATGCCCCAGGCGTCCAGTGGTCGATGCCATGCTCGAGTCCTTTGAGGCGCCGCTGAAACAGGTCGCCGTACTTTCCAATGTCATGTAGCAACCCCGCGAGATTGGCTTCCTCCTCAGCCCCGAACGTCGAGGCGAACTCGGCTGCCCGCTTCGCAACGTTGTTCAGATGGTCTCGCAGGAGTTCGCACTCGCCACGAACGTTCTCTGTGTGCGCCAAGTAAGGCCCCTCGAACTTGACCGGAGATTCACTCACTCGTGTTTTCCTTCGTCACTGGCCCACGCGGAACGTCCTCATGCCAACCCTCCCACACCCGCAGGACACTCCCTGTCCCACCACCCCGGCCTTGAGCCGTTTCCCGTTCGACACGTGATCGCGGACGATTATTCTGCCAGCGAAGGAAGAAAGCAATCGGCCCGGTCTGGAACGGCGAGGACATGAAAGAAGCGCCCGTCAAAGCGTTCGCGCGCCCGAGACGGGGACGGCGCCTTGTGGGGATCGAGCGCGCGGGCCGAAGGGCGCGCGATCTGCGGTGGGACAATCAGACGTGATCGGTCTGACCATATTTAGGACACTCTCATCATGGGCACGCAGAACGAGATGTCGGTGTACGAGGCCAAAGCGCGGCTCTCCGAGGTGTTGCGCAGGGTGCAGCGCAAAGAGCAGGTGGTGATCACGAGCCACGGAAGGCCGGTGGCGCGCGTCGTTCCCTACGGGGAAGGAGACGAGGAATCGCTCGAGTCGCGGCTTGCGGCCCTTGAGGAGCAGGGGCTCGTCTCGAAGGGGAACGGGACGCTCCGGGCCATCGCTCCCGTGGCCAAGCGGGAGGGGGCTCTCGAGCGTTTCCTTACGGAGCGCGAGTGACGAAGGTGCGCGCGGCCTATCTCGATACCTCGGTGCTCGTGGCCATCCCGTGATGGCCGGTACACTGGAACGGGGATTTTTTACGGGCCCGCGATCTTTTTGACCTGCGCCGCGGGCGCCGTCTTGCCGCGCTTGATCCCCGCGTGGTCCGCGAGCCAGTCGAGCACCGTGTTCCACCAGAGCCGCGCGTTCTGCGGCTTCTGCACGAAGTGGTTCTCATCCGGGAAGAAGAGGAGCTTCGACTCCACTCCCTGCCGTTGCAGCGCGGTGAAGAGCTGAAGGCCCTGGGTGTAGGGCACGCGGAAGTCCTGCTCGCCGTGCACGACGAGCGTTGGCGTCTTGAACTTGCCCGCGAACGCCGAGGGCGAGGATTTCTCGTACGTCTCGGGGTTGCCCCACGGCGTGCCCTTCATCTCCCACTCCGGGAACCACAGCTCCTCGGTGGCGCCGTACATGCTGACCTGGTCGTACACGCCGTCGTGGGACACGAGCGACCGGAAGCGATCGGTGTGGCCCAGGATCCAGTTGATCATGAACCCGCCGTACGAGGCGCCGGCGGCCGAGACGTTTTTCCCGTCCGTGAAGGGGAACGCGGCGAGCACGTGGTCGAGGCCCTTCATGACGTCCTCGTAAGGCGCGCCGCCCCAGTCGCCGCTCACCGCGTCCGTGAACGCCTGTCCGTAGCCCGTTGAGCCGTGGAAGTTGACGGACACGACCACGAAGCCGGGGCCGGCGAACATCTGCATGTTCCACCGCTGGTGGAAGTCGTCGCCGAAGCTCCCCTGCGGCCCGCCGTGCATCAGCATGAGCACCGGGTACTTCCTCTTCGGATCGAACCCGGGCGGCTTGAGCAGGAAGCCGTGCACCTTGTCTCCATGGGCGCCCTCAAACTCGAGCTCCTCGCCCGCACCCATCTCGATGCCGGCCACGACATCGTCGTTCACGTGCGAGATGCGCCGTTCCCCGCCGCCCGACATGGACATGGAGAAGACCTCGGTGGGCTCGGACATGGACTGTCCGATGAACACCACGCTTTTCCCGTCCGAGGTCACGACCGGCGACGAGGCCGTGTGCTCGGCCCGAACGCGGGTGACGATGGCCGACGGCACGGCCGCCTTGTAGAGCATGAGACGGCCGCGTTCCCACACGTTGAACACGATCTCGCGCGAGTCGGGCGACCAGGAGAACTCCTCGACCGACGCGTCGAGGGCTTTGGTGAGCGCCGTCGCCGCGCCACTCTTGCGCTCGACGATCGTGAGCACGCGGCTGTCGGACTCGAAGCCCGGGCGCTTCATGGCCAGGTACGCGAGGTACCTGCCGTCCGGCGAGTACCTGGGCTCCGCGTCGCACGCCTCGTTCTTCAGCGTGACGTTCACGGGCGCCTTGCCCGCGACCTTGACCGTGAACACGTCGTTGTTCGTGTTCCACGCGGGGTTCCGCGTGACGTTGGCCGCAAAGGCGACCTCGTCGCCCTCGGGCGAGATGTCGAGGTCCAGGTGCCCGCCCAGGTCGAACGGCGGCGTCTCGATGTCGCCGGGCGTGAGATCGCGCGGCTCCGTGCCGTCGAGGGCCACCCACAGCACGTGCGACCGGCGCTCGTCGCGCCAGTGATCCCAGACGCGGTAGAGCAGCCTGTCGTATGTGCGCGCCTTGACCGGATCGGCCTCGAGCTCCTTGGCCCGCTTCTCGTTGCACGCCATGTCCTTGCACGACGGGAAGACCTGGGCCTGCACGGCCAGGTGCCTGCCGTCCTTGGCCACGGCGAAGCCGCCCACGTCCATGGGCAGCTTCGTCAGCTGCACGGCCTCGCCGCCCGAAAGCGGGATGGCCCATACCTGGGACGAGCCCGAGCGCGTGGACAAAAACGCGAGCCGCTCGCCGTCGGGCATGAACCTGGGCGACGTGTCCGCCGCGGCCGCGGTCGTGAGCTGCCGCACCTTGCCGTCCGCCAGCGTCGAGAGGAACAGGTTCGTCGTGCCCTTGTTGGCCGCCATGTCGAAGCGCTTGACCGAGAAGGCCAGGAGCTTTCCGTCGGGCGAGACCGCCACCTCCTGCACGCGGCCGAGGCGGTAGAGGTCGTCCACCGTGAACGGGCGTTTGCCGGCTGCAAACGCGCCGGCGGGCAGGAGCGCGAGCACCGCAAGCAGGGCGGAAAGGACCGGGCGAACGAAATGCGGCGTGATGTTGTTTGTCATGGGCAGCCTCCGGCCCGCGTTATAGCTGATGGTCCAGCTTTGTTGTAGGATCAAAAAAGATCCACATCGCCGCTTCGGCGGGAAGGTTGCACGAGCCATGGCCACGAAAGACGCTCTTGCCCGGTACGTTTTCGCATCGGTTCTCGTCGTGCTCCTCGCGACTTCCTGCGCCACGATGGAGGTCGTCGGGGACGACGACACCGTGACGGACGCGGGATGGGCAACGGATACGGGCACCGGCACCAGCGGTGCGGACGGCGACGCGGATTCCGATGCGGACTCCGACGCGGACGGGGATACGGATGGAGATGGCGATGCCGATGCGGGCTCAGACGCAGATGCAAACGGTGATTCGGACTCTGACTCTGATTCCGATTCAGACTCTGATTCCGATTCTGACGCGGACTCGGATTCCGACACGGACACGGACACGAGCACAGCAGACTGCGCCACGGTCATCGCGGGCATGGCCTCGGACTTCGAGGACATGAGTGGCGACTGGACCCACGGCATTCTGGACGGCCACACCTCGGGCTGGCCGAGCTGGACCTACGACCACTGGGAGCGCGGCAACGCCACGTCCGGTCCGGGCTCGTGCCACGGCGGCACGGGCTGCTGGGCCACGAACCTGGACGACAACTACATCCAGTGCCAGCGGGCATGGCTCAAGTCGACGAACCTCGACCTCTCGACTTGCGTGGACACGGACGTGAGCATCACATTCTGGCACTGGTTCGATTTCTGGACCGGCACCTACGGCTCCCAGCCCTGGTACGACGGCGGGTTCGTGGAGCTGTCGGGCGACGGAGGGAGCAGCTGGCTCGCGGCCACGGGCGCGGGGTACAACGGCACGACCACGATCAACCCCAACATGGAGGGGGGATACGTCTGCTATAATCCGACCTCGTTCTACGTCGACGACAAGCCGGGCTACGTGGGATCGAGCGGCGGCTGGCTGCAGGTCACGATCCCGGTGCCGCAGGCTCTGCGCACGTCCACATTCGCGCTGCGCTTCGTGTACTCTACCGGCGTGAGCTATGCCACCACCAACCAGAACACATCCATGCAGCACGCGGCGCCGGGCTGGTACATCGACGATATGGCCGTGGTGAGCCCGTAGCTTGGGACAAGATCGCGAAGCGCATGGAGCGGAGCTAACCTGACCGTGGCAAAAGCGGGAAAGGCCGATCCCGGGCTCAAGGTGGTGTGCCGCAACAGGCGCGCGCGGCACGACTACCAGATAGAGGAGACCATGGAGGCGGGCATGGTGCTTACGGGCAGCGAGGTCAAGTCGCTGCGCGAGGGCCGCGCCGACCTCGTCGACTCCTACGCCACGGTGCGCGGCGGCGAGATCTTCCTCGTGGGGGCCCACATCGCCGTGTACGAGAAGGCCTCGCGCTTCGGCCACGCGCCCACGCAGGAGCGCAAGCTGCTGCTCGCGAAGAAGGCCATCGAGCGGCTGTCGATCAAGATCCGCGAGCGCGGCTTCACGCTCGTGCCGCTCGAGATCTACTTCAAGAACGGCTGGGCCAAGGTGCTGCTCGGCCTGGCCAAGGGCAAGAAGCAGTACGATCACCGCGAGGCGATCCGCGAGCGCGACGAGCGCCGCGAGCTCGCGCGTTCGAGAAGCGACCGATGAAGACCCTGCCCTCGGCCCGCCCCGTGTCCCTCGAGGGCGAGGTGCTCACCGTCGAGGCCGGCCTTGCCCTTCCTCCCGGCACGCGCGTCGCGCTCGAGCTCGCGGATCCCGCGGGCGGTGCAACCCTCTCGGTCGCTGGCAAGATCGTGGGCCTCGCCCGCTCCGTGGACGGTACGCTGCGGATCCGCGTGCGGTTGCACAACGTGGGCAAGGCGGACAAGGAATCTCTCGCGAGGTTGGTCGGGGCGAGCGGAGCGTAGATAGGGGAGGGCGATCAGACCGTGGCGTCGCCTGCGTCGAGGCTGGCGTCGAGGCCGGCGTCGAGATCCTCGGTGCCGGTGCCCGTGTCCGTGCCGGTGCCCGTGTCCGTGCCGGTGCCCGTGTCCGTGTCGCCGGCGTCCGGGAACGGGTTCCGATCGCAGCACACCTTCAAGGAACCGGTGCAGGCGAGGTCGAATCTGAGCCAGCCGCCTTCGCAGTTCTTGACGGAGCCATACACGTTTATGCACTCGTTGCCCGGGAACGAGATACAGGATTCAGGCGGACCAGCGTCCGCGTCAGGCGGCTCGCAGCAGGTCGTGAACGACGGGCATGGGTACTCGGTGTGGCCGATGCCCTTGCAGCCGTTCAATAGGCTCTTGCAGCCCCACTCGGTCGGGCACGACGGGCCCGCGTCCTCCGTGTCGGTGCCCGCGTCGGAATCCGAGTCCGAGTCCGTATCCGAGTCGGAATCCGTATCCGAATCGCTGTCCGCGTCCGAATCCGTGCTGCTGTCGATCGAGGCGTCACCGCCGTCCGGAGACGCGTCCTTGTCGTTCTTGCTCTTGCCGCAGCCCAGGATCGTGCCGCCCGCCAACGCGAGCGCAACCAGCCAAACATGGAGACCTCTCATGGCTCTCTCCTTTTCTTTGGGGTCCCTTTCGACCCGTGTGCCAAACGTCAAGGACGAAACTTTATAACAGATCTTGAGACGGCGAAGTCCACTCCTTTTTGAAGGCCGCGAAGCGCCTCGCGCGGATGGCCTCCCGGGCTTTGGCCATGAGGGTTCCGTAGTGGGTCAGGTTGTGCACCGTGAGGAGCCGCGCGGCCAGGATCTCCCCGGACTGGTAGAGGTGCCGCAGGTACCGGCGCTCGAAGCGGCGGCAGCACGGGCACGCGCACGAGGGGTCGAGCGGCGAGGGGTCCTCGGCGTAACGCGCCTGCTTGATGTTGACGCGGCCCCCGCGCACGAAGGCCTGGCCGTTGCGCGCGTTGCGGGTGGGCAGCACGCAGTCGAAGAGATCGATGCCGTGCGAGACGGCCTCGAGGATGTCGTCCGGCGTGCCCACGCCCATCAGGTAGCGCGGCTTGTCGGCCGGCAAGCAGGGCGCCACGGCGGCCACCACCCCGTACATGGCCGGCACGGGCTCGCCCACGGACAGCCCGCCCAGAGCGTAGCCGTCGAAGCCGAGCGGCGCGAGCTCGCCCAGGTGCGTGAGGCGAAGGGCCGGATCGACGCCGCCCTGGATAATGGCGAACAGTGCCTGGCCCTCGTTGCGCCTTGCCCGCAGGGAGCGTCGCGCCCATTCTGTGGTTCGCCGCACGGCGCGCGCCACATCCTCGGGGGCGGCCGTGCCCGAAGGGCACTCGTCGAGGACCATGGCCACGGTGGAGCCGAGCGCGGCCTGGATCTCCACGACCCGCTCCGGGGTGACGGACACGCGCGCGCCGTCGATGTGGGACGAGAAGACCACGCCCTCGTCCGTGATCCTGACGCGCTCGCCCAGGCTGTAGACCTGGTAGCCGCCCGAGTCCGTCAGCACCGGCCCGTCCCAGCCCATGAAGCGCCCGACGCCGCCCGCGCGCCGCACGAGCTCCTCTCCGGGCCGCAGCATGAGGTGATATGTGTTGGCGAGGACCATGGACGCGCCGCTCGTGCGCACCTCGTCCGGGTCCACGGCCTTGACCGCGGCGCGCGTGCCCACGGGCATGAAGGCAGGCGTAGGCACGTCCCCGCGCTGGGTCCTGAGCACGCCCGTGCGGGCCTCGCCGTCCGCGGCCGAGATGGAGAGCCCAAAGCGCCGGATGTCGATCATCGGGCCTCCGGCGGAACGAGCATGGCGTCCCCGTAGCTGTAGAAGCGGTAGCCTTCGCGTACGGCCTGCGCGTATGCCTCGAGCATCCGTTCGCGCCCCACGAGCGCCGATACGAGCACGAGCAGGGTGGAGCGCGGCAGGTGGAAGTTCGTGATGAGGCCATCCACCACGCGGAAACGAAAGCCCGGCCGGATGAAGAGGTCGGTCGGGCCGCTGAAGGTCGCGACGCGGCCGCGCGATGCGAACGCCCCCTCGAGCGCGCGCACTGCGGTCGTGCCCACGGCCACCACGGGGCGGCCTTCGGCCTTGGCCCGGCGGATCGCGGCGGCGGCGGCCTCGTTGATCTCGAGCTCCTCGGCGTCCATGCGGTGCGCGTCCATTTCGTCGGCGGTGATGGGGCGGAAGGTGCCGGGTCCCACGTGCAGCGTCACGAAGGCGCGCTCCACCCCTCGGCGCTCGAGCGCGGCGAGGAGATCCTCGCTGAAGTGCAGGCCGGCCGTGGGTGCGGCCACCGACCCGTCGCGCGCGGCGTACACGGTCTGGTAGCGCTCCGTGTCCGCGGCCACGGGCGCGCGCTTGATGTACGGCGGCAAAGGGACCTCCCCGTGGCCCGCGAGACGGGTGCGGACCGCGGCCTCGTCCGCTTCGAAGTCGAGCTCCACTTCCCCCTGCCCGCCGCGCCCGGCCACCGTGGCCGCGAGCCCGGCGAGCTCGATCGCGTCGCAAGGCTTGAGCGGCCTGTTCGCCTTGGCGAGCGCGCTCCAGCGGGACCCCGCGCCGCGCGGACCCAGACAGCGCATGAGGAGGGCCTCCACGCGTCCGCCCGTGACCCGCACGCCCCGCAGCCGGGCCGGGATCACGCGCGTGTCGTTCGCCACGAGCAGGGTGCCCGGCGCGAGCAGCTCCGGCAGGTCGGTGACGCGTCCGTGTTCGAACGGCCGATCGCCGCGCGGCACGATCATGAGCCGTCCGCTGTCGCGCCGCTCGGGCGGGTGCAGGGCGATGAGCCCCTCGGGCAACTCGTAGTCGAACAGGTCGGTCTTCACTGGAAGGAGATCCGGTATGGCGCATCCAGAGAAACGCCTCGGTCCTGCGGCGGCGGGCTCGCGAGCCTGACCGCCACGCAGACGGGACCGGTCCCGGCCGGCAGCGCCACCGCCGCGCCTCGGCCCTCGCCCGCGCTCGACGGTGCGCTCTCCGCGGCCCCGGGGGCGGACCTCAGGGCGAGACCCACGTCGAGCCCGGGTACGCCGCTCACCCGCGCCTGGGACGCCGCGGCGTCCGCGGGCAGGCAGTACCAGTCCACGTCGGAGAGCGTCGCGAGCGCGCCGGCCATCGTCGTCCCGGGCCGCGCAATGGTCGCCTTGTCCGGGGTGTCGTTCGGCTCGTTCTCGACGCTCGCCGCTTCGAGCGGCGTGAACGTGACCGTGTACGGCGCGCTCGGGAAATCGCCGGCCGAGGCGCCGGCCGGCTGCACCTCCTGCACCATGAGCAGGAGCTCCGGGACGTCGACCACGAGCGGTCCGATGCGCTCGCCTCCGCCGGGCCCGTTGCGGTTGGCTTCGGCGAGAGGCGTGGGCGAGGCGGGATCTCCGAGCCGCGCGCCCAGATCGAGGCCGGGTGCGCCCGTGACGGCTACCTCGACGGCCCACTTTCCGGCGGTCGGCCCGCGCAGCCGGTACCAGTCCACGTCGCCCTTCGGGAGCTCGCCCGAAATGAACGCCGTGAGCGGGACGTCCGGCCAGAGCGGATCGGCCTTCCCGGGGGCGTCGTTGGGCTCGGTCTCGCGCCCGGGATCGGGCGGCGCCTCGCGCGACGCGAGCAGGAACGCCGCCGCGGCCACGACGCCGGCCGCTCCCACCGCGGCGAGGAGGGCGATGGTGAAGATCTTGCGCTTCTTGATCCTGCGCTCGAACGAGAAGAAGTCGCTGCGCGTGCCGATGCCCACCTCGCGCGCGCCGATGATGACCGACCGGCCCAGGGACGAGGCCGACGATCCGCGCGCAAAGGACGGAGGCACGCTCGCCGCAGCCTCCCCGGCCAGGACCGTGGCGCCGAGCGCCCCCATGTCCCAGCCGCCTGTGGGCGGGACCTCCACCTTGCCCATCTGCCACGTGCCGTCCGCGGCTTTCCCGGACGAAGGGCCGGGCCCGGTGCTCGCGGATGACGACAGGCGCAGCCGACCGCCGGGTGTGCTCATGCCGTCCAGGGCGTCGGCCAGCGCGCGGCGCATCTCGTCCGCCGAGGCGTAGCGGTCGGCCGGGCTCTTGGCCATGGCCTTCCTGACGATGCGGTCGGCCACGCGCGGGATGCCGAGCTCGGGGAAGCGCTCCGACGGCGCGGGCGGCTCTTCGGTGAGGTGCTTGGTGATGATGCCCATGGGCGTGCCGGCCGTGAAGGGCGGCTCGTCCGTGAGCAGCTTGTGCATCATCGCGCCCAGCGCGTAGACGTCCGTGCGCGCATCCACGCCCTCGCCGCGGATGTGCTCGGGCGCCATGTAGTACGGCGTGCCAAGGAGCGAGCCCTGCACCGTGATGTACGTGCCGCCGCGCACGTTCTTGAGCTTGGCGAGCCCGAAGTCGAGCACCTTCACGAAGTCGCCCTGGTCGGGATCGGTCGAGACGATGATGTTTTCGGGTTTGAGATCGCGGTGCACGATGCCCTTGCCGTGGGCCTCGACGAGCGCGGAGCAGACCTGGATCAGGATGCCCGCCGCGCGGGCGAAGGGGATCGGTCCGGAAGCGCGCAGGATCTCGGCCAGGTCGCGGCCGTCGATGAATTCCATGACCAGGAACATCATGCCGTTGTGCGTGCCGAAGTCGAACACCGACACGGTGTTTATGTGGGTGAGCCGGCTCACGGTCTCGGCCTCGCGGCGAAAGCGGCGCACCAGATCCTGGTCCTGCGACAGCTCCCCGTGCAGGAGCTTGACGGCCATGATCTTGCCCATCTTGACGTGCTCGGCCCGGTATACGGCGCCCATGCCGCCGCGGCCGACGAGGTCGATGATGCGGTAGCGGCCGTCGATGACGAGCCCGACGAGCGGATCGGCCGGCGGGGCGATCGCGGGGCACGCGCCGGGTAAACGTGTGCCGCACACGCCGCAGAACGTCACGTTCCCCTCGTAGCTTGTGCGACAGCGCGGGCAGTCGACCAACGGTCCCCCTCCTCGCTAGCGGCGCTTGCCCTTCGCGGGCTCCTTGGCCTTTTCCACGAACTTGGCCTCCACCGCGGGCATGGTCTCCTTGGTCCCGCCGCGCAGATCCACGTCGCGCGTGCCGCGCACCGTGCCGTACACGTCGACCGAGGATTGCAGGCCCGCGTCCGTCTCGCCGCGGAAGACCACGTACACCGCGCACCTCGCGCCGGCCGGGCAACCTTCGCCCACATACAGGAGGAAAGCGGTGACGCCCTTCTCGGTGCTGATGTTCACCACGCGGCCGCTCACCTTCAGCTTCTTGCCCACCTGCACCTTGGCGTCGCGCGCGAGCGTCGGGTAGTCGAGCTTCCTGTCGAGATCCTTGGACCAGGCGGCGACGGCGTCGTCGAGACTGGCGATGCGGGTGACCTTGATGGTGCTGGTGCGCGGCGCCTTGCCCGGGGCGCGCGCGACGATCGCGACGACGTGGTCGCCCATGGCCGGCAGCGGCACCGCCGCGCTGAATCCGCCCGCGGTCACGCCCGCGGCCCGGCCGTTGACCGTCACCTCGGCCCCCTCCTCGGTCACGCCGCTGCATGTCACCGTGTCGAACGGCACCACCGCGTCCGCGGCCGGGCGATCGATTTGAAGCTTCGTCACGGGGATCGTGACGAGGTGCTGGCCCTGCTCCGTGGCGCCGCCCGCCTCGGCGAGCTGGAACGGCAGCTTGTAGATCAGGTTGTCGCCCGCCACCTCGCCCACGGGCATGACCGACGCGAGCGCGACCCTTTGCGTGTAGCCGCCTTGCGAGGTGTCGACCGGCTTGCCGTCCACCGACAGCTGGATGCCGGGCGCCACGCGGAAGACCACGTCGAAGAACGGCTGCGCGGTGACGAGGCCCGTGAGATCCGTGGTCGACGAGTGCCGGAGCGCGATCTCGACCTTCTGGGCCTCGGGCTGCTTTCCGGGCTCCGCGTAGGTCACGAGGATCTCGTTCTCCCCGAGCCTGAGCTGGTTCACCGGCAGATCCATTCGCGCCTGTCCGGCCGCGATCGGCACGGCCACGCCGCCGATCTGCACCTGGGCGCCGGGAGGCGCGGACGGGTACGCGAGCACGACCGTGATGCTGGCGCCGTCCGGGGACGGGAAGATCTGCGCCCGCACCGCGTTGTCGCCACGCCCGAGGAACAGGTACAGGATCACGACCACGCACCCGATGATGAGCACTCCCGCCGCGACAACCGCGATGAGCAGGCCCGGACTTCGCCCGCGCGGCGTCTTCTCCTCGTCCGGCCACTCGTCCACGTCGTCGCGCGCCGATCGCGACTGCGCGGGTCTCTCGGCGCGGTGATCGGGCTCGGCCGAGCTCGCGGTCGTTCGGGACGGCTCCGAGGCCGCTGCGATCGTCGCGGCCCGGGTCTCGGCCTGGTCGAGCTCCTTGTGTGCGGGCTTCACCTGCTCCGGGGCCGCGGCCGGCGGTGGGTTGGAGATGGGCGTCGCCGTCTGCATCCTCGCGGGCTCCGCCGTGACGGCCCGCATGCCGAGCACGGTGCGCTTGTCGAGGCCGGGCTTTGCGGCCGGGGCGGCGGGCGGCGGTGGGTTGGAGATGGGCTTCGCCATCTGCACCTGCGCGGGCTCCGCCGTGACGGCCCGCATGCCGAGCACGGTGCGCTTGTCGAGGCCGGGCTTTGCGGCCGGGGCGGCGGGCGGCGGCGGGGGGGTGGAGATGGGCTTCGCCATCTGCACCTGCGCGGGCTCCGCCGTGACGACCTGCATGCCGAGCGCGGTCTTGGCCAGTTCCATGCCGGGCCCCGCGGCATGCACGGGTTGGGCGGGAGGCGCGACCGGGACCGGCTTGATGATCTGGGGCGCGACCCCGAAGAGCACGGTCTTGGCCGGCACGCTTTGCTTGGGAGCGTCGCGCCGGGGCTCGGCCTGGTCGCCGGACAGGGCGCTGCCGCAGGCGGAGCAGAACTGTATTCCTTCGATGTTGACGGTACCGCACACCTTGCAGATCATCGCGCCCTCCGAGAGATTCCGTTCGCCTCCCACCGTGAGCAGGCCGGATGATACCCAAGCTCGCGGCGAGATACAAACCCGGCGCGAGGGCCACGGCGCGAGGGCCCGGGTTGACACGGAGCGGCCGAGCCATATAGTTCCTTCGCGTACACTGGAGGTGCAACTTGGATCCTCGCGAATGGCTCTTCGACAAGCGTGTCATGATGCGCAACCTGGACAAGGGTGTGTTCTCGGTCAAGGACTACGAGGAGTATCTCTCCACCTTGACGAACCTCGGCGACAGCCACGAGAGACTGAGCACCGCCGAAGAGCTGCGGGCCATGAGGCGCCCCGACGGCGCGGAGAAGTGAGGCAGGAATCATGGCGGACGATCCGACCACGAACCGCCCGCGGGCCGACGAGAACGGCGTCGAACCCGGCTCCGACGAGCCGATCCCGGAGATCGACTTCACCACTTTCGTCCTGTCGCTGAGCTCGTCCGCCGCGTTCCATCTCGGCATCGCCGCCCATCCCGAGACCGGCAAGACCGAGATCAACCTGCCCATGGCCAAGCAGACCATCGACATCCTGGGCATCCTCCAGGACAAGACGCGCGGCAACCTGACCGGCGCCGAGGAGAGGCTGCTCGGGGAGATCCTCTACAACCTCAGGATCGCGTTCGTCCGTGCCGCGCCCGCGAAATAGCGCGTTTCTTGCCCTCGCGTGGACCCTCGCGCTCGCCGCGGTCTCATGCCGTCCCGCACAGGAGGAGCGTGGGGCCGCCCAGCCGTCCGCGGCTGCGCCGCAGCCCTCGCCCGAGGTCAAGGTCATCTACCCCAACGTGCCCGGCTCGTTCGTCAACGTGGTGAAGAGCGTGCGGCCATCGGTGGTGAACGTGTTCGCGGCGCAGATCGTGCGCAACGGACCGCTCTTCGGCTGGCCCGGCTTCGAGGACATCCTGGGCATGCCGCGACAGGAGCGCATCCAGCGCTCATTGGGCTCGGGCTTCATCATCGACGGCCAGGGCTTCATCCTCACCAACTTCCACGTGGTGCGCGGCGCGAGCGAGATCCTGGTCCAGCTCGAGGACGGCCGCGAGGCGCCGGCCATGCCCGTCGGCGCGGACAGCAACATCGACACTGCGCTCCTGCATGTGGAGGAGCGCAACCTCACGCCCGTGAAGCTCGGCGACTCGGACAAGCTCGAGGTGGGCGAGTGGGTGCTCGCCATCGGCAACCCGCTCGGTCTGTCGAACACGGTGACCGCCGGCATCGTGAGCGCCAAGGGGCGCGACTACGGCGACATGGGGATCGCGCGGCACGGGTTCCAGAGCTTCATCCAGACCGACGCGTCCATCAACCCGGGCAACTCGGGCGGCCCGCTCATGAACGTGGAGGGCGAGGTGGTGGGCATCAATACGGCCATCGCGCCGCAGGGTCAGGGCATCGGGTTCGCGGTGCCCATCAACATGGTGAAGTCGATCCTGCCGCAGCTTCGGCGCACGGGCCACGTGGTTCCCGCGTGGCTGGGCGTGGCCATCCGCGATCTCTTGCCCGAGATCCGCGACAGGCTCGCCTCGCCGGACGGCGTGCTCGTCACGGCCGTCTACGAAAACGGCCCCGCCGTCTCTGCCGACCTGAAGCCAGGCGACGTCATCACCGGGTTCAACGGTTCCTCCGTGAGCGCCGCGTCGGAGCTCGGATGGCTCGCGACCACGGCCGGCGTGGGCAACGAGGCGAGGATCGCGGTCTTCCGCGGAGGCAAGACCTTCGAGACCAAGCTCGTGCTCGCGCCGAAACCCTACGGGGCGCCGTAGCGCGACCTGCCGCGCGGTTCAAATCGTTCACAGGCCCACGGGCGGGTCGGATCTCTCGCCCAGCAGCAGGCGGCGGGCCTCGGCCATCGTGAAGAGCGATCCGGTCACGAGCACGGTTCCCCTTGGCCCGGCGAGCGCCGCCGCGCGGGCGAGAGCGCCTTCCACGGTCGCGACGATCTCGTCGCCCGGCGCAAACAGGCCGGCCGGGTCGAGCGCCCTCGACAGGGGCGGCCGGGTGAGCACGACCCGCCCCACCACGGGCCGCAGGATGTCGAGCATGCGCGAGACCGGCTTGCCGCGCACGGCCCCGAACACCGCCGCGTCGGGCCGTTCCCCCTGGCCGACGAGCGTCTGTGCGAGCGCCGCGGCACCCTCGGCGTTGTGCGCCCCGTCGAGGATGTGCCGCGGGCGACCGTCCACGATCTCGTACCTTCCGGGCCATCGGGCTTCGGGCAGCGCGCGAGCGAACACGGAAGGCGCAAGCCGCGCGTCCGCGCGTCCGAGCACGGCGAATACCTTGAGCGCCACGGCCGCGTTCTCGCGCTGGTGGCGTCCGGGCCACGGTGGGGTGAGGTCTTCCGGCACGAAGAAGTCGCGGCCCATGGCCAGCACCGGCGCGCCGACCATCCGTGCGTGGGCATCGACCACGGTGAGGGCCTGCGGTGCGAGCGGGCCCACCACGATGGGCACGCCTGGTCTGGCGATTCCGGCCTTCTCATGCGCCACCTCGGCCACCGTCGAGCCGAGCAGATCCGGGTGGTCGAGCCCGATGGTGACGATCGCCGTGGCCTCGGCCGGCGCGATCGTGGTGGCGTCGAGCCGCCCGCCGAGCCCCACTTCGAGCACGGCCAGGTCCACGGCGGCCTCGGCGAATGCCGACAGCGCGGCGAGCGTGGCGATCTCGAAGAACGTGAGCGGCAGCGCCGGCGCGTCCTCCATCACGTCGAACACGCGCGTGATGTGCCGGGCGAGCGTCGCCTCGTCGGCCTCGTCGCCGTTCACGCGGATGCGCTCCGCGAACCTGTGGAGGTGCGGCGAGGTGAACAGCCCCACCGTGAGCCCGGCCTCGCGCGCCGCGTGGGCCAGGAGGCACGAGACCGTACCCTTTCCGTTGGTGCCCGCGATCTGGACGCAGCGCAGCGCCCGCTCCGGGTTGCCGAGCCGCGCCGCCGCCTCGCTTACGGGCCCGAGGCCGAGCCGCATGCCGCGGGAGGAAAGGCCGTAGAGCCGCCCTAACGCCTGTTGATAGTCCATGTGGGAAGCGCTCTTAGGCGAACTGTTCCTTGAGCTTGAGGAACTCCTGGAACTCGCCGAGGCGCTCGGGCTCCTTGATCACCCACGCGCCTCCCTCCTCGATCACCGCGCCGGCCCGCACCAGCCTGGAGAGGATGTCCTGCGCCTCGGCGAGCGCGAGGCCCACCTGCTCCGCCATGGCCGCGGTGTCCACGATGAGGCGCACCTCGCCGCCGTCGCTCTTGCCGTGCAGCTTGACGAGGCGCTTCAGGTTCTCGATGACCCGGTCGCCCGCGTCGCGGTGCAGGAGCACGGCGATGAGCGAATCGGCCGATTCGAGCCGCCTCGCCAGCTTGCGGATGAGGCGCAGGGCGATCTCCGTGTTGTGGACGATCATCTCCTCGAGCACCCTCGCGCCGATGACGAGCAGCTCGGAGTCCTCCTCCGCAACGGCCGTGGCCGTGCGCGGCTGGTCGTTGAGGAGCGACATCTCGCCGACGAACTCCCCGGGGCCGAGCACGGCCAGGGTCTTGTCCACACCGTTCGAGGTCATGGACACGCGCACCGCGCCGGAGCGGACCACGAACATCTCGGCGCCCTTCTCGCCGGCCGAGAAGATGAGCTCGCCCGCCTTGACGTTCCTTCCGTATTTGACGAACAACGAATCGGTCATGGGTTCCTCCGAGGGGGATCTCCTGTCAGGGATTCTAGGACAGATCCGCCGGGCGCGTCCCACTTTTTTGTGCTTGAATGGGATGAGGTCGAGGAGGCTCCCATGGACAATGGACAAACGAGCGGCCTTCGAGCCCCAAGGCCAGCCCGCGACAGTTGACGCAGCCTCGAATTGCGGTCGCCCCGCCTTCCCTTCGGTCAAGCAGATTTATCCATCGTGCCAACGATGAGCATTGTCACATTTGTTCGGCTTGACAGATCTTACGCATGTGGGAGACACTCATAATTGTACACGGAAAAGAACAAGCGCTGGGAGGCAATGGACCTGTTCCCCCTCATGGGGAATCAAACCAAGGAGCGGGGCATGCGTCGCTATTCTCGACCGGTTGATCTGTGGGGTCTTGGGTGTTCGGCCGTCGTTAGCGCGCTTTTCGTCGCCACTTTCGCGATGCGAGCCGAAGCGCGGACGGTGCTCTTCTATAAGGATCACACTGACTACTCAGCCTGGATGGAGGCGCACGGCCACGAGATCTGGGCCGGGCCTGCGTCCTCGACCAACCCCGAGGACGGGACCTGGATCCGGATCGCCAGCAACACCCCTGCGGCGGGCGAGGTCGACATCAACGCGACCAACGACAGCATCATGTCGCGAGGTCCCATGGAGATCCCGGCAAGCCTCGGCTCTGAGGTGCGGCTCGCGTTCCGGTACAAGGGGTACAACGCGGACGCGTGGTGGCTCTACGAGTTGTGCGCGGCGGATACGGATGGGTCCGAGTACCCGGATTCCGCGGATTGTAACCGTTTCTTCGAGAGCTTCGGCACGGTCACCTATCCCGGGCTGCCGAGCGGATGGATGGTGCGGGACGGGACCGGAGACCAGAGTTCGGTGGATTGGAAGACGGGCGAATCGGAGTACTTCTATCCCACGGTGTTCCACGATTGGGACAGCACCCACAACGTGGTGCAGTTCCTGGTCACGCCGACTTTCAGCGCTGGAGTCGAGGCACAGTCGGTTTTCTACTACAGAGATCATACTGACTACTCTGACTGGATGGAGGCGCACGGCCACGAGATCTGGGTCGGCCCGGCGTCCTCGACGAATCCCGATGACGGGACCTGGATCCGGATCGCCAGCAACACCCCCGCGGCGGGTGAGGTCGACATCAACGCGACCAACGACAGCATCATGTCGCGAGGTCCCATGACGATCCCAACAAGCCTCGGTTCCGAGGTGCGGCTCGCGTTTCGCTACAAGGGGTACAACGCGGACGCGTGGTGGATCTACGAGCTGTGCGCGCTCGACACAAACGGGACCTAGTTTTATGAAGACCATTTTGCATCGGCTTTGCCGATTACGGAAGTGATTGGCATTGGTAAGCAAATTTATCCGCTGAGCAAGCAGTTTAAATTTGAGTCTAGCTCCCCTTCTATTTTTCCCGATGA
>JAQTNF010000046.1 GCA_028713995.1 Deltaproteobacteria bacterium
CAGATCTCCTTCGCGGGCTTGTTGGCGTTGCACTCCCACACGCCGTTCACGCACACGAACTCGCCCTCCTTGCAGACGCCCTCGTTGGGGTTCTGCGTCTGCGAGTTGGTGCACGTCGCGCCGTTGGTGAGGTCCTCGTCGGTCTGGCCGTCGCAGTCGTCGTCGAGGGCATTGCACGTCTCGTCGGTGCCGGAGGTCGCGCCCACGCACTCGATGCCCCAAGTGTCGCCCGTTTTCACGCACTGCGTGATCCCGGCCTTGCAGATGCCGAGATCCTTGCCACACAACAACCCCACGTTGGGCAGATCCTCATCGGTCTCGCCGTCGCAGTCGTCGTCCTTGCCGTTGCACACCTCGTCCTCGGGGCCCTGCGGCTCGATGCAGTCGGTCTGGCCGAGGGCGCAGCATTCGAGGGACGCACCCCCCGATCCGTCGTCGACGCAGCGCTGCTCGCCGGGCTCGCACTCGCCCACGTCGAGGCCGCACGCCTCGCCCGCGCCGTCGATCTCGTCCTCCTCGTCGGTCAGGCCGTCGCAGTCGTTGTCCTTGGCGTCGCACAGTTCGTCCACGGGTCCCACGTCGGCGCGACACTGGGTCTCCCAGTGCTCCACGCCGGAGCCCACGGTCGCGTCACACAGGCGGATGCCCTGCTGGCACTCGCCCTCGTTGGGGTCGGTGGTGCAGTCCCTCGACGGCGGTGGATAGACCACCGGGTCGCACCCGCCGCACACCTGATGGAGGCCCTCGTCTACGAACGTGTTGCAGTTGTCGTCGAGTCCGTTGCACACCTCGGGGGACGCGCCCGTGCCGTTGCACTGCAGCTGCCAGTGGCCCCCCACGAATACGCACTCCCACTCGTCCCCGCACTGGTCGCACTGCTGGCCGACGAGCCCTCCGGGCGATTCGTCCGTGGTACCGTCGCAGTCGTCGTCCATGTCGTTGCACAGCTCGGGGCTCTGCGGCTTCACCTCGCCCTCGCATCCGCCCTCCGACCACGGGTTGCCCGCGCCCCATTTGCCGTTCTTGCAGCTCTGCACGCCGTAGTGGCAGATGCCCACGTCGTCGGGGTACGTGCCGGTATGGCAGTCGCGGTAAAGCCCCTCGTCGGTGGCGCCGTCGCAGTCGTCGTCGAGCCCGTTGCAGGTCTCGATGCCCGGCCCGGTGCTGCCGTTGCAGGAGAGGATGCCGCCCGCGCACACGATATGTCCGTGCTGGCACGCGCCCTCGTCCTGGTTGCCGGTCGTGGCCCCGCCGCAGTCTGCGCCCGTGGAGAGCCCCTCGTCGATCTGTGTGTCGCAGTCGTTGTCGATGTTGTCGCAGACCTCGGCGCTCTCGCCGATCGCGCCCTGGCAGGAGCCCCAGCCCGTGCCGCTCGGGTTGCAGTACTGCCATCCCTGCTGGCACTGGCCCGCGTTCGGATCACCGTGGGTCCCGCCGCCGCACGGCTGCCGGATGCCCTCGTCGGTCTGGCCGTCGCAGTTGTTGTCCTTGTCGTCGCACGTGGCCGGCTCGGCCACGGGTCCGATCGCGCCCGTGCAGGTGAGCGCTCCGGACACGCAGGAGAGGTGGCCGTGCTGGCATTCGCCCTCGTCCTTGTTGGCTCCGGGCCCGCCGCCGCACTCCGCCCCGGTCGCGAGGCCCTCGTCGGTGGTGCCGTCGCAGTCGTCGTCGAGGCCGTTGCACGCCTCGGTCCGCGGCCCGACGCCCCCGGCGCAGGCGGCGTTCCATCCCCCGCCGCTCGGGTTGCAGTACTGGTTGCCCTGGCGGCAGATGCCGTCGTTTTCGTGACCCGCCGGGCCTCCGGCGCACTTGCGCGAGATCCCCTCGTCGGTCGAGCCGTCGCAGTCGTTGTCGAGGCCGTCGCAGGTGGTCGTGCCCTCGGTGCCCGGGGTCACGCCGCCCGCGCAGGTCCACTTGCCGCCCGTGCACGTGTAACGCTTGTACTGGCAGACGCCCACGTTGGAGCCGCCGCACACGTCCGAGCCCCAGGCCGGGTTCCAGACCACGCCCTCGTCGATCAAGCCGTCGCAGTCGTCGTTTAGGCCGTTGCACGTCTCGGTCTGCGGGTCGATGTTGCCCAAGCAGATGACGCCGCCGTTCTGGCACTGGCTGACGCCGTACCGGCATGGCGGGGTGTTGCTCGCGCCGCACTGGACGCCGCCCTGGGGGTTGCCCTCGTCGGTCTGGCCGTCGCAGTTGTTGTCGATGCCGTCGCACAGGGTCTCGACCGGCTTCACGCACTCGGTCAGGTTGGGGTTGCCGGGCTTGTTGCAGTACTTGGTGAACCCCTCGTCGGTGAGCCCGTCGCAGTCGTCGTCGAGGTTGTTGCAGATCTCCTGCTTGATGGAGCCCGCGACCACTTGGTACAAAATCGACGAAAGGCTCGCCTGCGAGTTCGCGAAGAAGGCGTGGTGGCCCGACTGGGCCGGATCGTAGTGGGCGCCGCCGGCCGTCGCCATGTTGTCGAGGTTTCCGCTGTTGATGGCGAGGCCGATGACCCACGAGTCCACGCGGATCGCGTCATTCACCGAGGTCTCGTTCGGGCCCATGTTGTAGAGGTAGCCTGCCCACGAGACCGATGCGCTCGGATCGCCCGGCCCATTGGCCTCTCCGTCGGTCAGGATGATGACCGAGTACTTGCGGCAGGTCCGGTACGGATCCTTTGTCGCCGAAGGCGCGTTCTCGGAAAGGAAGTTGTTGATCAGGTAATAGTACACGGCCTGGAGCAGGTTCCCGAGCGGCGTATTGCCGTCCGCGCGAAGCTCCTGCTCGTAGCCGTCGGGGCTGAGCGCGTTCGTGTCGGGTTGGCCGAGGCTGGAGGAGGAGTATTCGTGGTTGTCCATCCACATCAAGACCTGAGCGGGGTTGCTCTCCGCGCTGGCGGCACCGAAGCCCACGAGGAGCCAGAGCCCGCGAGCGGGATCGGTCTGTGAAAAAGAGTCCGAAGTGTCATCGTGGTACCGCAGGACATCGCGAGAACCGTTGGCCTGGTTGCCATAGTACGTGTAGCAATTCGTGCCGCAGGTTGCTTGCCAGCCGGGCCCGGCAGCCGAGTAGGTCTGGACGAACTTGGTGAGCCCGAACTCAATATCGCCGGACGCGAAGATCATCTGGCGCATGGCCTCCTTGGCGATGTAGATGCGGCTGCCGCCGTTGCCGGGGCAGCAATACCGGCCTCCGGTCCAGGAGTCGTTGCTGCCGTCGCCGTAAACGCTGTTGCCCGCGATGTTCCACGCCATGGAGCCCGAATTGTCGAATACGATGAGGAGACGCGGCTTGACCTGGTCCTGTGCGAGCGCCGGCGAGGCCGCCAGCAGGGCGACGAGCGCGCCCAGGATCGCGCCGATAAGGAATCGGGTGTTGCTCTTGCGATGACGTGACATGTTGCCCTCCGATTGGGTCATGGGGAAACCTTCTTCCATTCTATTAGAGTGAGGGCGCAAACGAAACAACCATCAAAAATGCTGACTAATATACGTACCAACGTCTGGGGATGAAGATACGCTCGTACAAACCTACCGCAAACGCGTCGGTCATGCCGGCCAGGAAGTCCCTCACGTCATCCTCGGGCGTGCCGTCACGCAGGGCCGCGGGCCAGAATTCCTCATAGAATCTGCCCAGATCGCCGGTGAAGTACCGCCAGAGGTGCTCGAGCATGTCGATGGCCTTGCGGAACTCGGCATGTACGCTTTCGTTGTAATAAACCTTCCTATAAAGAAACGCGCGGATCTCGTCGAGCGCCCCGGCCGCGTCGGCGCTCATGGAGATGCGGCGCGAGGACTCGAGGTCCGTGTGCTCCACCACGTCGAGGACGAGCCTCGTGATGCGGGAAGAGTGGGTCGACCCGAGCGTCTCGGTCGCGTCGCGCGGCACCTCGTCGAGCGTCAGGACCCGGGCGCGCAAGGCGTCGTCCAGGTCGTGGTTCACGTAGGCGATGACGTCCGCCAGCCGCACGATCTGACCCTCGAGCGTGCGCGGCAGCTCGTCGTCCGGCACGGCCAGCATGGGGCCCGCGCCCTTGGAATGGCGCAGGATGCCGTCGCGCACCTCGGCCGTGAGGTTCAGGCCGCGGCCCTCGTTCTCGAGCTTCTCGACCACGCGCAGGCTCTGCTGCTCGTGCCGGAAGCCGCCGGGCATCAGACGCTCCAGGGCCTCCTCGCCGGCGTGGCCGAAGGGCGTGTGCCCGAGGTCGTGGCCGAGCGCAATGGTCTCGGCCAGGTCCTCGTTCAGGTCGAGGGCGCGCGCGAGCGTCCGCGCGATCTGGCTCACCTCCTGGCAGTGGGTGAGCCGCGTGCGGTAGTGGTCGCCCTCGGGCCACAGGAAGACCTGCGTCTTGCCGCGCAGGCGGCGGAAGGCCTTGCTGTGCACGACGCGGTGGCAGTCCTGCTGGTACGCGGTCCGCACGGGGCAGGGCTCCTCGGCGCGCGCACGGCCCGCGCTGTCACCGGAGCGGGCGGCGAACGGAGAGAGCACGGCCCTCTCGCGGGCCTCGGCCTTCCGCCTGGGGATCTCCTTCACGGCGCCTCCCCGAGGACGCGGATGACCCCGTCGTCGGCTGCGGCCACGAGCCTGCGGCCCTGGGCGACGGCCACGTTGGCGTCCACCTCGCCGCCCAGATCCACGCGCCAGATCGGCGCGCCCGTGGCGGCGTCGACGGCATAGAGCGATCTGTCGCGCGACCCCACGTACAGCCGGCCCTCGGCGTCGAGCACGGGCGTGGCGCGCACCGGCCCGGCCGTGGCGAAGCGCCAGCGCTCCTTGCCCGTGGCCAGATCGAGCGCGTACACGGCGCCGTCCATGGAACCCACGTACGCCGTCCTGCCGTCCGCGGACACGGCCACGCCGGAGCGGACGGGTCCTTTCGTCTCGAGCTTCCAGCGCAGGCGGCCGCGCGCCGAGAGCCGGTACACGCGGCCGTCGTCCGAGCCGAAGACCACCTCGCCGCCGTCGAGGATCGCGGCCGGACCCTCGATGGGCCCGCCCGTGGCGAACGCGAAGTCCACGGTGCCGTCCGGCAGCACCCCGTAGAGGCGGCGATCGTGGCTTCCGACCACGATCGACCCGTCGGGCCGCACTGCCGGAGATGCGCTCACGTGCCGCCCGAGCCACAGCTTGAAGCGTCGCGAGCCCGTGGGGGCCACCGCGTGGAGCGCGTCACCGCCCACGTACACCACGCCGTCCGCGCCGATGACCGGCGACGAGTCCGCGTCCTCGCCGAGGTCGTAGGTGAACCGCGCCGCGCCGTCGCTCCCGAAGGCGAGCAGGGTGTCGTCGTCGCACCCCACGAAGACCGTGCCGCTCGCGCTCACGGCCGCGGTGGAGAAGATGGGCTCGCCGCACACGTAGCTGAAGCGCAGCCTGCCGTCCGCGCCGATGGCGTTGAACGTGCCGTCCACGGAGCCGGCGAAGATCGTGCCGTCCGGGCCCATGACCGGCGAGGCGAAGATGCGCGCGCCCGTGGAGAACCGCCAGATCTCCCGCGGCGCCGTGCGCGGGCCCGCGAGCTCGGACCTGTGCAGGTGGCGGGCCGAGCCGCCCATCATGGCGAACGGCGCGTTGGTCTCGGGGCGCACGGGCTCCACCATCGCGGCACGCTCGAGGATCCCGTTGTCCGGTCCGGCGTCGGGCGCGGGCTTGGGCGTCGAAGCGGGCGAGACCCTGGGCGCGGGCTGCCCGGCCGGCCCGCACGCCGCGATCATCGCACCGGCAATCAGCCCCACTGGGACGTACCGCATGGTCGGCACATTACCATGCCGGAACGCGGCGCGCCAAACCGGCGCACGAGGCCTACCGCCCGCTCTTCGCGGCGGCGATCAGCTTCGACACGAGCTTCTTGAGTTTGTCGGCGTCGAACGGCTTTTCGACCTTGAGGTTGCCCGCGCCGGCCAGGTACTCCGCGGCCCTGGGCGTGAACGCGCCGCCGGTGATGAACACGATCCGGGCGGCGAGCGCCGGGTCGCGCTCCTTGAGCCATTTGTGCAGATCCATGCCGGTCACCTCCGGCATCATGAGGTCGCACAGGATGAGATCGAACGACCGGTCCTGTTTCAGGATGGCCCGGCCCGCCCGCCCCGAGGCCGCGCAGATCACCTCGTGCTCCCGCCCGAACAGGCGCACCATGGTCGTGCGAATGGTCTTCTCGTCGTCCACCACCAGGATCCTCCCGCGAACGCCTTGAGCCTGCGGCGCAACATCCGACACGGCCATGGCGCGCTCTTCCCGCGGCTTGTCGCGCGTCACGGGCAGGCGCACGACGAAGCGGGAGCCCTTGCCGACCTGGCTCTCGGCGCGGATGTCGCCCCCGATCTCGGTGACCAGGTTCCGGCAGATGGTCAGCCCGATCCCCGAATCCTTGCTCACTCCCCTGGTCGAATGGAAGGGCTCGAAGACGTGCGCGAGGGACTCGGGCGGGATCCCCTTGCCGGTATCCGCGATCTCGACGAAGTTGTCGTCTCCCTCGGTCCATGAGCGGATCCTGATGCTGTTGTTTTCCACGTCGCCCTCGTCGATGGAGTGGGCGGCGTTGACGAGCAGGTTCAAGAACACCTGCGACAGCTTGCCTTCCGAGGCCATGGTGGCGGGCAACGGACCCAGGTCCTTGACCAGCCGGGCCCGGTACTTGATCTCGTTGCAGGTCATGCGGATGACCGTCTCGACGACGTGCGTCACATCGACCAGGGTCAGCTCGACCCGCTCGATCCGCGAGAAGGTGGAGAGCCCGCGGGAGAGATCCTTGATCCGGTACGTGCCTTCGAGCGCTTCCCTGGCGCGCTCAACCGCGTCGTCGAGCCCGGCCGGCCGGAGGATCCCGTCGCCGTCCCCGGCGAGCTGCGCGAATGCCGCGTCCCCCACCTGCTCCCGCAGGACCGCCGTGCATCGCTTCACCGTGTCCGCGAGCTTCGGCAGGTCCTGCGCCAGGCTCTCGACGTTGTAGAGCACGTAGGAGAGCGGGTTGTTGATCTCGTGGGCCACGCCGGCCGCCAGCATGCCCACGCTCGCCAGCCGGTCGGACTGCGCCAGGCTCGTCAGAAGGCGCTCGCGCTCCTGCTCCGCCCGCTTGCGCTCGGTGATATCCGCCGCCGCGACGCGGCACATGAGCCCGTCCTCCGAAGCCGCTGCCGTGAGCTCGAGGGTGAGCGGCGGCGCGCCTTCCGGGTGCATCACCACCTCGCAGGCCTCCTTGGTCCGGCCTTCGAAGACCTTCGCGAGGAAGGCGTTGAACGCGGGGTGGCACTCGGCGGCGACGAGGAGCCCGAGGCGCCTGCCGATCAGCCGCGAGCGCTCCAGCCCCAGCAGGCGCGCCCCGGTGAGGTTCGCCTGCCGGATCTCCCCGCCGGGGTCCAGGGTCAGGTAGCCGACCGGCGCGAGCTCGTACAGATCGGTGTAGCGCGCCAGCGCCTCCTCGGCCTCGGCCCGGGTCCTTTCAAGCTCCTCGTTCTGCAGCTCCAGCTCGATCTGGTGCACTTGCAGCTCGTGGACGAGCCGCTGTGTCTCCGCCGCCATCTCTTTTTTACCGGCGACGGATCGGTCACGACTCTCGCGAAGCCTCTCCTCCGCGCGGCGGCGCAGCTCGCCGGGGTCAACGGTGGCGCTCTTGTTCTTCTTCAAGTTTCTCCCCCTTGGCCGGCCTGTTCCCGGCGCAGCGTGGCCTCCAGCGTCTTGGCGGCGGTGATGTCGACGAACGTGATCACGACCCCGTCGATCCTGTTTCCCAGCGTACGGTAGGGCATGATGCGCACGGAGAACCAGCGCCCGTCCACGGTCCTCACCTGCGTCTCCTTGAACACCAGGGTCTGCAGCACCGCGCGCGCGTCGGCGGCGAGCTCCGGGTAGACGAGGTCCGAAGCGAGATCCGTGATCGGCCGATTGACGTCGCCCGGGATGAGCTTGACGATCTTCGTCATCTGGGCGGTGAAGCGCCGCACGTTCAGCGCGTCGTCCAGGAACAGCGTGGCGATGTCGGTGCTGTCGAGCAGGTTCCGCATGTCGTCGTTGGTCCGCGACAGCTCGTCGACCTTGGCCTGCAGCTCGTGGTTGAGCGTCTGCAGCTCCTCGTTCATGGACTGCATCTCCTCCTTGGAGGTGGTCAGCTCCTCGTTCGTGCTCTGCAGCTCCTCGTTGGTGGACTGCATCTCCTCGTTGGCGCTCTTGAGCTCCTCCTGGGAGGTCTGCATCTCCTCGCGCGTGATTTGCAGCTCCTCGCGCGCCTGCCGCAGCTCCTGCTCCATCCTGGCCGCCGCCGCGGGGGCCTGCCTGGTCCTGCCCGTCGGCCTGGCGACCGGGGGCGCGGCCACGTCGGCGAACACGACCATCACCATCCCGCGCAACGCCTCCGGTTCATGCAGCGGCTCGATCGTCACATCCACGGCCTGCGCGGCGCCGCTTCCCTCCAGCTTCACGCCGGTCCGGGCGACCGTGCGGCTCGCCCGCAGCGCCTCGTGGAACGCGCCGCCGAGCTCGTGCCGCAACCCCTCGCGGGCCATCGCGTGGATGTTCCAGTTGGCCTTGCCCGCCGCCGGCTCCAGGTAGTTGCCGGTGCGCCCGCTGATGTAGAGGATGTCTCCCTGCTCGTTCGTCAGCACGGCCGCGGGCGAGTAGCGCTCCAGCAGGAGCTGATCCGCCAGCGCTTGCAGGTTCTTGGCCGGCGCCTTGGCGGCGGCCTTCATCTCCACCGCGAACGGGCGGGAGTGGAACGAGGCGGGGAACTCGACCGGCTCGGTCCGCGAGCAGGCATCGAGCCGACGGTAGGTCCGCGTCTTGCCGCCCGTCGGGGCGAAGAGGTCGGTCGCGGCGCCGATCGTCTCCGCGCTCCCCAGGAACAGGATCCCGCCGGGATTGAGGCTGTAGTGAAAGAGCGGCAGGAGCTTCTTCTGCAGCTCCGGCGCCAGGTAGATGAGCAGGTTGCGGCAGGAGAGGATGTCGATCTTGGTGAACGGCGGATCCATGATGACGTTCTGCGTGGCGAAGATCACCGTCTCGCGGATCTCCTGGCCCACCCGGTAGCCGCGCTCCTCCTGCACGAAGAACCGGCGCAGGCGCTCCGCCGAGACGTCGCCCGTGATGTTGGAGGGATAGCCCCCCTGGCGCGCTCTGTCGATGGCGTCCTTGTCGATGTCGGTGGCGAAGATCTGGAGCGAGAAGCCCCGGGCGGGCCGCGCGTGCGCCAGCGCCTCCTTGAGGACGATGGCCAGGGAGTAGGCCTCCTCCCCGGTCGAGCACCCCGGCACCCAGGCCCGCACCAGGCCGCCCGGGGAGCGCTCGGACAGGAGCTCGGGGATCGCCTTCTTCTGCATGTGTTCCCAGGCCGCCGGATCGCGGAAGAATCTGGTCACGCCGATGAGCAGCTCCTTGAAGAGGAGGGTCGTCTCCTGGGGGCTCTCCTGCAGGTACCTCACGTAGCCGGCGATGCCGTCGATCTGGTGCAGGCCCATGCGCCGTTCGATGCGGCGGTACACGGTGCTCCTCTTGTACTGCGAGAAGTCGTGACCGGTCTGGTTCCGCAAGAGGACGCAGATCTTCTCTATCGCGCTCTGCGTCTTGCCCGCCAGGACGAGCTCGGACCCGGCGGCGAGCGGGGCGTGCGCGAGGTACGCGATGATCCTGGAGGGGAGCTCCTCCACGGGCGCGACGACGTCGGCGAGCCCGGCGTCGACGGCGCTGCGGGGCATGGCGTCGAACTTGGCCGAGGCCGGCGCCTGGACGAAGACGGCTCCGGCCTGTTCCTTGACGGCCCGCAGGCCCAGGGTGCCGTCCGATCCCATCCCCGAAAGGATGACGCCGACGCTCCTGAACTGCTGATCGTCGGCCAGGGACCGGAAGAAAAAATCGATCGGCAGCCGCAGCCCGCGCGGCGCCACCGGTGCGAGCAGGTGCAGCACCCCGTGCAGGATGGACAGGTCCTTGTTCGGAGGGATCACGTAGACGCGGCCCGGCTCGACCTTCATGCGATCCTTGACCTGAAGGACCTTCATCGGGGTGGAGCGTTGGAGCAGCTCCGCCATCATGCCCTTGTGCGTCGGGTCCAGGTGCTGGACGATCACGAACGCGAGGCCGCTCCTGTCCGGCACGTGGCGCAGGAACTGCTCCAGCGCTTCCAACCCTCCGGCCGAGGCGCCGATGCCGACGACGGGGAACGAGCCTTGTTCGTCGCGAGGCCATCCGGCCGTCGGCGCGTCGCCCGCGGGCCGCGGCTCGGCGCCCGACTTCCTCTTCTTCGGTTTTTGTTCACGGGTCATCGAACCTGCATCTCCTTCCGGATGCGCCGGAACTGGCCGTCCAGGGTCCTGAACGCAGCCACGACGTCGGGATCGAAATGGGTCCCGCTGCCTTCCTCGATCATCCGGCACGTGTCCTCGTGGCTGAACGCGGGCCGGTAGCAGCGATTCGACGTCAGCGCGTCGTAGAAATCGGCCAGGGCGACGATGCGTGCGGCGAGGGGAATTGCCGTGCCCTTCCGGCCGTCGGGATAGCCGCTGCCGTCCCACTTCTCGTGGTGCGACCTCGCCACGTCGACGCCCATGCGAAGGAACTGGTTGTCCGGATGTCGTTCGAGCACGACGGCGAGCGTGTCGGCGCCGAGCGTACAGTGCTTCTTCATCTCCGCGAACTCCTCGGCGGTCAGCTTGCCGGGCTTGAGCAGGATGGCGTCCTTCGTTCCGACCTTCCCGATGTCGTGGAGCGAGGCGGTCTGATACAGATTGTCGATGAACGCGGTGGTCAGCTGCGCCTCGTCCAATCCCGTCTCCCGCATCCGCTCGGCGAGCACCTTGCTGAAGGTCTGGACCCGCTCGATGTGCCGGCCGGTGTCGTCGTCGCGGGCCTCGGCGAGCTTCGCGAGCGCGAAGATCGTCGCCAGCTGGGACGCGGTGACCGCCTTGACCTGCTCGGCGACCCGCCGCTCGAGCTGCGCGTTGTGCGACGCCAGCTCCACTTGCAGCTGTCTCAGCCGCAGATGCGTCCTGATGCGCGCCAGCACCTCCAGTTCCTGGAACGGCTTGGAGACGTAGTCGACGCCGCCGGCGCGGAAGGCCTCGACCTTGTCGTCGGTGCCCTTGAGCCCGCTCAGGAAGATGACGGGAATGCTCCGCAGCCGCTCGTCCCGTTTGAACCACCGGCAGACGTCCAGGCCCGACATCTCCGGCATCTGGATGTCCAGGAGGACGAGATCGGGAGGGTCCGCGACCGCCGCCTCGATGGCGAGCCTGCCGCTCGTGACCGGGCGGGGCGTGAACCCGCCGCGTTTCAGCACCGAGACCAGGAGCCGCAGGTTCTCGGTGGAGTCGTCCACGATGAGGATGCAGCCGCCCCGCACGTCATCTTCCACTTCGTTCCTCCCTTCCTTCACGGGCTCAGGATGTTCCGCAGCCCGTCGTAGTCGAAGAGATCCGCCATCCGCCGAAGCCCGGCGGCCACCTCCGGCTCGGTTGCCCGGATGGTCTCGACGAGCTCGATGATCTCGTCGTAGCGCGCGGCGATCGCCGCCCTTACGAGCCTGTCCGAGACGTCGGGGGGCAGCGCCCGGAGCGCATCCTTGTCGAGCGGCCGCTCCGTCATCCCGGCGTCGGCCTCGACCGTCCGCTCGTACCTGTCGGCGAGGTCGGCGATGTCGCCGTCCAGAACGTCCCGGACCTTCCGCGCCAGGCTGGCCGCGGTGAACGGCTTGCCGATGAAATGCGTGCCTGCGTCGAGCACGCCATGGTGGACGATCGCGTTGTCCGTGTAGCCCGACATGTAGAGAACCTTGGTCGTCGATCTCGTCTTCGCCAGCTCATGGGCGAGCGCCCTCCCGCTCATGCGCGGCATGATCACGTCGGTCAGGAGGAGATGGATCGTGTCCGCGCGCCGGGCGCTCACCTCGAGCGCCTCGTCTCCGTTCGCGGCGGTCAGCACCGCGTAGCCGGCCGCCTCGAGGGTCCTGCCCGTGACCTTGCGCAACGCCCGCTCGTCCTCGACGACGAGGATGGTCTCGGTTCCCGTGGTCCGTCTCGGGATCGCAGGCGGATTGTCGGATTTCCCCGCGGCGGCCGAGAGCTCCCGGGGCAGCTGGATCTTGAACGTGGTCCCGTGGCCCAGCTCGCTGTAGACCCAGGTGTTTCCGCCGCTCTGCTTGACGATGCCGTAGACCGTGGAGAGACCCAGTCCCGTGCCCTTGTCCTTTCCCTTGGTGGTGAAGAAGGGGTCGAAGATCTTGGCCCTGGTCTGCTCGTCCATGCCGCAGCCCGTGTCCGTGACCGCGAGCTCGATGTAGGAGCCGGGCTTCACGGCCACGTGGTGCGACGCGTACTCCTCGTCGATCTCCACGTTTGCGGTCTCGATGGTGAGCTTGCCTCCCTCGGGCATGGCGTCGCGGGCGTTGACCGCCAGGTTCATGAGCACCTGCTCGATCTGGCCCGGATCGGCCCGGACCGCGCCGAGGTCCGGCGCGAGCACCTGGACGAAGTCGATGTCCTCGCCGAGGATGCGCCGCAGCATCTTCTCGATCCGCGTCGCGACCCGGTTCAGGTCGAGCACCTCGGGCTGCAGCACCTGCTTGCGGCTGAAGGCCAGGAGCTGGCGGGTCAGCGCCGCCGCGTGATCGCCGGCCTTCATCACCTCCAGGAGGTCGTCCCTGAGGGGATCGCCGTCCTGCAACGCGTCCATGGCGAAGCCCGTGTAGCTCAGGATCACGGAGAGCAGGTTGTTGAAGTCGTGCGCGATGCCGCCCGCGAGGCCGCCGATGGCCTCCATCTTCTGCGACATCCGCAGCTGCTCCTCGAGCTTCTCGCGCGCCGCCTCGCCCCGCTTGCGCTCCTCGACCTCCGCCGTGAGCTCGGCCGTGCGCTCCGCGACCCGCGTCTCGAGCTGTTCGTTGAGGACCCGCAGCTCGTCGCGGGCGCGGACGAGCTCGGTGTTGTGGTTCACCGCGTTCTCGTACGTGGAGAGCAGGAGATCGAGGATCTGCAGCCGGTCGGCGGTGATGAAGAACCGCTGCCCCGCGAAGAAGATGCTGATCCCCAGCTCGCTGGGCGCGGCCTTGCGGATCTCCTGGTTCGCGAGGACGTTGTTCACCCGCGCGAGCAGCGCCCGTTCGTTGTAGGGCTTGCAGATGAAGTTGTTGGCGCCCGATTCGAGCCCATGGATGACGTCCCGCGGATCGGCGAGCGAGGTGAGCAGGATCACCGGCAGGTGCCGGAGCGCCTCGTTTGCGCGCAGCGCCTTGCACAGCGCATAGCCGTCCATCTCGGGCATCACGATGTCCGAGATCACCAGGTCGATCGCGTTCGCCTTTGCCGCCGCGAGCCCCTCCCTGCCGTTCGTCGCGGTGACGACGGAGAAGCCGGCTCCCTCGAGGAGGAACCGCAGCGCCGCGAGCTGCGTGGCGCTGTCCTCGACCACGAGGATCTTCACTGCCTTCTGCGTCGTTTCCGGAGTGTCAGCCATCGGCCTCCTCCTTGCTCGTGGCACGTCGGGCGGCGGTGGACAAGAGCTCGGCGATCTTCTGCGGAGGGAGCACGAAGCGGGCCGCGCCCAGCCTGACGGCCTCGGCGGGCATGCCGAACACCACGCAGCTCTCCTCGGTCTGTGCGACGGTGAGCGCGCCCATGTCGGCCATGAGCTTGAGCTCCTGCGCGCCGTCCCGGCCCATGCCGGTGAGGAGCACGCCGATGGCCCGGCGGCCGAAGCGCTCGGCCACCGAGCGGAACAGGACCCCCACCGACGGTCGCATGCCGTTGTGCGGCTCGTCCCGGGTCGCCTGCAGCTCGCCTCGCAGGCCGACGCGCAGGTGATGGTCGTCGGGTGCGACGTAGACGTGACCCGGGAGCGGGATCTCCCCCCCGAGGGCCACGTGCACCTGCAACCGGGAGGCCGCGCCCAGCCACTCGGCGAAGCCGGCCGTGAAGCCGCTGGCGATGTGCTGGACCACGAGGATCGGCGCCGGAAAGTCGGTCGGGAGACCGGACAGGATCTGCAACACGACCGGCGGGCCTCCGGTGGAAGCGCCGATTGCGACGATGGCCGTCTTATGGCCGGCGACATCGAACGGCGCCGGCTCGGCGACGGCCGGGGCCCGGTTCCACCGCCGCACGACCTTGACCTCGGACATCAGCTTGAGCGTCTTGATGATCGCGGCGGCCTCGGCCTCGGCGTTCGGGTCGAGGGGGCCGCTGGGCTTCTTGAGCACGGCGAGCGCTCCCGCTTCCAGGGCGCGCATGGCGGTTTGAACCTGGTCGAATTGCGTGCTGGCCGTGCATACGAGGATGGGCACCGGGTTCGACGACATGATCCGCCGGGTCGTCTCGAAACCGTCGATCCCCGGCAGGTGAAGATCCATGAGGATCACGTCGGGCCGGTGCCTGTCTACGCTCGCCAGCGCTTCCTCCCCGCTGGCGGCGGTGTCGCAGATCCGGATCTCCGGATCGGTCTGAAGGACAGAGATCAGGTAGTTCCGGATCACCCGCGAGTCTTCCACCACGAGCACGTCGATCATCGTTGTCTCTCCGAACGTCGATTCACAGGAGCCTCCGGATGATCTCGAGCAGGTTGCCCTGGTCGAAATCGCTCTTGACGATGTAGGCGTTGGCGCCGACCTCGATACCGTACTCGCGGTCCTTTTGCGAGCCGAGCGCCGTGACCAGCACCACCGGCAGCTCGCCGAGCTTCTTGTCGGCGCGGACCTCGGCGGTGAGCTCGAAGCCGTTCATGCGCGGCATGTCCACGTCCGAGACCAGGAGATCGAAGGGCTCGGTCTTGAGCCTGGTCAGCGCGTCCATGCCGTCCACGGCGACCGCCACCCCGTAACCCGCGCTCTCGAGGATGCTCTTCACGAGCGTCCGGGCGGTGATCGAGTCCTCGGCGATGAGCAGGCGACCGCGCCGCCCGGGTGCGGCGTCGGGCACCGCGTCGATCGGCCCCGGCGCGCCGGCCGTGCGCGCGGACTCCACGAGGTCGGCGACGTTGAGGATGGGGATGACCGCGCCGCTGCCCGAGATGGAGGCGCCGGCGATGTTGCGAACCCGGGGGAGCTGCTGGCCCAGGCTCTTGACCAGCACCTCCCGCTCGCCCAGCACCTCATCGACGAGGAACGCGACCATGCGGTCGGCCGCGCGCGCCACCACCACCGGGCGGGAGGCGCCGTCGGCGCGTCCGTCGGGCCCAAGGAGCTCGAGGACGTCCCGCAGGCGCACGAGCGACACCGCGCGCCCATCCACCGTGAGGGTCTGGCGGTTCTCGATCGTCTTCACCTCGTCGGGCTTGACCCGGCCCACGCGCACCACGCCGGCGGTCGGGATCACGAAGCGCCTGCCCGCGACCTCGACGAAGACGCCGCGGAAGGTCGACAGCGACACGGGCACGAGCATGCGGAACGTCGTGCCGGCGCCGGGCGTCGAGGCCACCGTGATCGTCCCGCCGAGCTTCTCGACCTTCTCGCGCGCGATCGCGAGCCCCAGTCCACGGCCCGACAGGTCGGTGATGATCGGGCTCGTCGACAGCCCGGACTGAAAGACGAGCCCGGCCACATCGGCCTCGTGCAGGAGGGCCGTTTCGTCGGCCGCGACGAGGCCCAGGCGGACGGCGGCCTTCGTGACCTTGCCGGTATCGATCCCGGAGCCGTCATCGGCCACCGTGAGCTCGACCCGGGTTCCCTCGATCGGCTTCACGGTGATCGTGACGGATCCGCGACCGGGCTTGCGGAGCTCACGGCGCGCTTCCGGCTTCTCGATGCCGTGATCGACGCAGTTGCGCAGCATATGGATGAGCGGGTCCTTGAGCTCGTCGAGGACCCGGCGATCGATCTCGATGTCCTCCCCGTTCACGAGGAGGTCGGCCTCCTTGCCCTGCTCCCGCGAGAGGTCGCGCACGATCGAGGGCAGGGTTCCAAGGAGGTAGGAGCAAGGGAGCAGGAGCACGTTCTTTGTGCTCTCGAGGAGCCTGTCGGTGATGGCCGACAGGGCGAGCGCGTCCTGGTGCGCGGATCCGGCGAGCTTCCGAAGCGAGCTCTCGAGCGTCCTCGTATACGACAACTCGGACTCGAGGAGCTCGGCCGCGGCGGCCCTGTCCTCATGGTCCCGGTGGCGGCGCGCCGCCCCGCGGACACGCCGTTGGTTCCAGCCCGAGAGGTCCGCGGAGATTGCGCGGAGCTCGGCCGCGCGTCCGCTCGCTGCGATCTTGGCGCCCACCAGCTCCTCGACCTCGAGCAGGATTGTGCCGAGCTTCTGCGTTGAGACGCGGACCGTATCCGGCGCGGCCGGAGCTGCTTGCGCGCTGTCGACGCGTGGCTGAGGCGCAACGGCGAAGGTCGGCGTTTCGGCCCGTTCACCTGCCGCCGCGCGGACGATTCGCCTGAGCGCCGCAAGCGCCTGTCGCTCCTGTTCCCTGGCTCCCGGCGACGACGGGGCGCCGGGGCTCCGGCACAAGGTCGCAAGAACGCCGAGCGCGGGATGGACGGCGTCGAGCATCTCCGTGGACGGTGCGAGCTCCTCGCGCTTCATGGCCGCGAAGAGGCTCTCGAGCTCCAGGCACAGCGCCTCCACGCCTTCGAGGCTCACGGACCGCGCCGCGCCCTTGAGGGAATGGGCCTCCCGGAAGATGCGCTCGACGATGGAGGCGCGCTCGGTGCCGGAGGCGCGCTCGATGGCCAGGAGGCCGGCGGTGATGGCCTCGACATGCTCACCCGCCTCGATCCGGAAGGTCTCCCGCAGCCGCGCCAGGAACTCTTCCTTCTTCTTGTCCATGCGCTCCTCTGTCCCGCCTCAGCGCTCGATGCGCTGCCGTTCGACCAGGATCTTCAGCCGCCCGCCCAGCTCCTTGAGGCTCTGCGCCGACGTCTCGAGCTGCTTGGTGCCCGCCATGTTCTGGGTGGTGGCCTGCCGGATGTTGGCGATGGCCGAGGCGATCTGATCCATGCCCACGAGCTGCTGCTGGCTCGACGCGGCGATCTGGGTCGCGGCCTGCGCCGCCTCGCCCACGCTGCCCGTGAGCGCGCGGATCGACTCGCCGGCGTCGGTGGCCTGCTTGACGCCCGCGGCCACGGCCTTGGTGCCCTGCTCGGTGGCCATGACCGCGGCGCTCGTGGCCTTCTGCACCTCCATCAGGATGGTCCGCACCTGCGTGGTCGCCTGCCGCGACTGCTCGGCCAGGCTCTTCACCTCCTGCGCCACCACCGCGAACCCCTTGCCGTACTCGCCGGCGCGCGTGGCCTCGATGGCGGCGTTGACGGCCAGCAGGTTCGACTGCTCGGCGAGGTCGTTGACCGTGGCGATGATCTCGCCGATGGCCTGGCCCTGCTCGGAGAGCCGCACCACGCTCTCCCCGATCGTTTCCATCTGCTCGCGGATGCCGTTTATCCCGTCGAGGGTCTCGATGACCGCCTTGCGGCCGGTTTCGGACACGGCGGCCGCCTTCTGGGCGGTCTCCTGGACCAGCTTCGCCTTCTGGCTGGAGAGGTGGGCGGTCTGCTTGACCTCCTCGGCGGTGGTGGAGGTCTCGCTCACGGCCGTGGCGGTCTCGGACGCGCTCGCGGCGACTTGCGACACGGTGGCGAGGATCTCCGACGACGATGTCGCGAGGACGCCGAACCCGCTCTGAAGCTCCTTGTTGAGGTTCCGGAGGTTGTCGATCATCTTGTTGAGGTTGTTCTTCAGCACGTCGAAGTCGCCGTTGTACTTGTCGGCGATGGGCCGGGGGATGTCGTCCTTGGCGACTCGATCCACGATGTTCGCGGCCACGTTCAGCGGCCCGATGACCGCATCCAACGTGTCGTTGACGCCCTCCACGATCCTGCGGAAATCGCCCTGGTGCCTGCTCGCGTCGGCGCGCGTCGCCAGCTTCCCCTCCACCGCGGCGCGGGACAGCATGTTTGCGTCCTTCACCAGCTTGATGATGGCGGCCACGGTCTCGTCGAGGGCCTTGTTTATCTTCACGAAGTTTTCGCCGATTGCTCGCGTATCGTCGTCGGCGTCCGCCACGCGCGTCTCGACCTGGAGCTCTCCGTTGGCGACGTTGCCGAGGCTGACGATGAGCTTGTCCACCTCCCTCGCCTGGTACTGCGCCTGCTTTTCGGCGATACGGGCCGCGGCCTTGACCGCCGTGAGATCCGTGATCACCTCCAGTGCGCCGATGATCGCGCCCGCTTCATCCTTCAGTGGGACGCCCGTGTACTCGATGTCCAGGCTCTTGCCGACCGGGTTGATATCCGTCTGCGAGGTGACGGCCCGGTCCAGGTGCATGGCCTGGCCGCAGGCGCACCTGCCCGTGTTGCAATCGCCGGTGCGGAAGCTCTGGTGGCACTTCGTACCGACGATCTGGCTCTTGGGCAGGCCGATCAGGTCGACAACGGCGTTGTTGACGTACCGGACTGTGAATTCCTTGTCGATGATCATGGCCGGTGCCGGCATGTTGTCCATGTGCCCCACCAAGGAGTCAATCGTCCTGTTGACGCCCTCGACGATCTTGCGGAACTCGCCCTGATGCCTGCCGGCGTCGGCGCGGGTCGAAAGCCTCCCCTCCACCGCCGCCTTCGAAAGCATGCCGGCGTCGGCGACCAGCGCGCTGACCGTGTCGGCGAGTTGATCCATGGCGTCGGCGAGGATGCCGATTTCATCCTTCCTGTCCAATCTCAAGCGCATGACCAGAGCGCCTTGGTTCATCTCCTGTATCATCTGGATCGCCTTGCCCGGAGGCGCGGCGATGAGCCGGTTCATCAGCCACACCATGAAGAGGGCGAACAGCACCGCCGCGATCGCGACCGCGACAAAGACGCGGACGGCCTCGGCGAACAGGCGTCCGGACTGTGCCACCGCGGCGTCGGCATGCTTCTGAAGGCCATCGTCGATTGCGAGCAGCGTCGTGCGGATCCGTTCGAACCGCTGGTCTTGAGACTCGGCGCCCAGGGCGCGCGCCTCGTCCAGCTGGCCGGCCTCGATGAGCCTGAACTCCGCGACGCGGCCCTCGCGGTAGGCGGCGAGCTCCCTTTCCAGATCGGCGACCAGCGCGAGCTCCCTCAAAAGGTTCCGGCCGGTCGCGAACGCCTTGATGCGGTCGATGCCGAGGCCGATGTTCCTGGCCCTCTCCTCGGTCTCCTGTTTGATGGCGATCCTCTTGCCCGCGTCCTGCGTCATCAGGAACTCGAGCATGGCGCCGCGTATGCGGTTCTGATCGGCGCGGATCTCCACCGCGGTCGTAGCCGACTGATTGCTCGGGTCGACCTCTTCGCGCTCGGTCTTCTGCATCGCGGCGAGCGTGCTGTAGGCCATGACGGCGAGCCCGATCAAAAGGGCGCACATGACGCCGAAGCCCAGGAGGAGCTTGGACCGCATCTTGAGATTCTTGAACCAATTCATGTCGTTCCTCCCGCTGACGGGGGTCAGCGCAATCATCTGGTCACCTGTTCGTCGACCTTGAGATCGGCATCGCCGAGCAGACGCGCGCCATCGAGCACGGCCAGCATCCGGCCGGCAATCCCCTTGAGAAACCGCTCGCGGATGCCGGTGAGCGTAGGCAGGCCTTCCTGCATGTCCGACACGGTCACCGGACGCACGCCGTCGATCGTGTCCGCGAGCAGCCCGAGCTCGTCGTCGCCGCCGCGAAGGACGATGACCCGGTTGAGCTCGGTGAGGCCCCGGGCGGGCAGCTCGAAGAACTTGCGCAGGTCCACGATCGCCAGGATCCGGCCGCGCAGGTTCATCACGCCGGCGACAAAGGGCGGCGTGCACGGCACGGCCGTCAAGTCCTTGAGCTCACAGACCTCGCGGACATGGCGGGTCTCGACGCCGTAGGTCTCGCCGGCCACGGAGAAGGCCAGGACCTCGATCCGCTCGGCGTCGTCCGGCGTGACGGGCGGCCTGGCCGCCGCTCGCGCGCGCGCCTCGAGGATGCGGCGGGTCTCTTCCGGCCCGTGATCGAGCCCTCCGGAGATGACGGCCGACGCGACCGCGAGGCGGCGGCGGATGGCTTCCCAGTCGATTGTGCGCGCCTGCATGGTCTTCAAGCTCCCGTCATGGCTCGAACCGACTCCAGGAGTCGGCCGCAGGTCATCCCGTCGGAATCGGGCACGATCTCATCCCTGCCCCTCCTTGAAAGAAGCTCGAAAGCGACCGCGAGGTGGCGCCTGGATTCCTTTCGTTTGTTGAGACGTCTGTAGAGGCCGCCCAGCGCGTGATGGGCGAGGACGAAATCCTGATCGAGGTAGAGGACCTTGCGGAGCGCGACGATTGCTTCCTCGACCCGACCGAGCTCATCGCAGACCGTCGCGCACAGAAAATGCGCGGCGGGGTTGGTGCGCTCGGCCGCGATGGCGTCCTCACACGACGCGAGCGCCTCCTCGAGCCTGCCCTGGTCGGCGCAGGTCCGCGCGAGCGCCAGGGGGGCCGCAGGGGGGGGCGCGGCGATCGGCGTGACTGGAGGCGCAGGCGCGACCGGCGCGGGAGGCGCGGGGACGGGCGAGACGAGCTCCGGCCAGGACCCGACGCAGGTCGGCCGTGATGTCTTGCGATAGAGGGTGACCCCGCCGATGTCCTCCATCGCGAACATCGGGAACGCAGAGGTGCTGGCCTCGGCCGGATTGACCACGAGACGGCCGCCGTCCACCAGGCAGCGATGCAGCGCCGCCACGACGCGCCGTTGGTGGTCGGGAGTGAAGTACATGAGGACGTTGCGACAGAAGATCACGTCCATGGCGTTGGTGCGGTTGTGGAGCGACGGGTAGGCGTCTTCGGCCAGGTTGAGATAGCTGAAGTGAATGAGGTCCTTGAGCGTCGGATCGATCGCGAACCCCTTGTCGTCCGCCGGAGAGAAGAACCGGTCGCGAAGCCGCCCGGGGGTGCCGCGGAACGACCACTCGGAGTAGACGCCCGCCTCGGCCTTGGCGAGGAACCTCGTGTTCAGGTCGGTGGCGAGGATCGAGACGTTCCACGCCTTTAGGTCCGGCAGCGCGCGGGCGCAGGTGATGGCCAGGGAGTAGGCCTCCTCCCCGGTGCAGCACCCGGCGCTCCACAGGCGGAGGGTCCGGCCGGCCTGGGCGCGCCCGGACACCAGCGGCGCCAGGATCTCGTGCTCAAGCACATCGAAGCTCGCCGGATCCCTGAAAAAATAGGTCTCGCCCACGGTCAGGTGGCTGGCCAGGATCTCGATCTGCCGGACGGTGAGCTCCCGCGTCGTGAGCCATCCCGCGCAGGCGTCGGGATCTTCGAAGCCCAGCTCCTTCCCGGCGGTCCTGAGGCCGCGGGCCAGATCGGGCCAGCGCTCCTCGGGGAAATGCAGGCCCATGCGCAGGGCGATGAACCTGCTCGCCTCGCCGAGGAGATTCCTATCGATCGGTTTCATCACCGCGCCCCCTCTCGTGCCTCAAGGCGCGGTCGATCGCCGTCTCCTCTTCGAGGGAGAGCAGGCGCTCGAGGTCGTGGATCAGGATCAGCCCGTCCTCGAGCCTCATCGCGCCGTCGACGAGCTCGAGGCGGGGCATGATCTCCGCCGCCGGCGCGTAGCTCCCGGGCGAAGCCTTGATCACCCCCCTTGTTTCATCGACCAGGAGCGCGACGGTCCGCTTCCCCGTCGTGGCGATGACGAGGTGGTCGGACAGGCGGACATCGCGCGGCGGGTGGTTGAAGCGTTTGCGGATGTTGATGACGGGGACGATCACGCCTCCGAAATCGATGATGCCCAGGACGATCGCGGGCGCCTCGGGCAGCGGCGTGACGGCGACCACGCGGATGGACCGCTGCACGCGATCGAGGGCCAGCGCGTAGCGCTGATCGTCCAGTGCGAAGACCACCAGAAATCGCGCCTCGCCCACTCTGCCTGCCCCCTTCCCCGACGGTTCCGTGCCGGTTGTTGTCTGCTGTCTATCGATTGTCGTACATTTTCCATATCCACGATAGGAACAAATGTGACAACGGGTGGCGATGTTTTCCGGAGCCGGGTCGGCTCAAGGCGCGGGCGGCCAGGGGATGGAAGTGCGCTTGGTGTAGATGCCGTACGGGCCCTTTGCCTTGTGATCGGAGAACGACTCCTCGTTCCAGACCGAGACCACGTGAGAGAAGCCGAGCTCGTCGTTCGCGTACGAGACGTAGCCGGGCCGGTCGATGAGGAAGAGGCCGTAGCCGTCCACACGCGCGAGCGGATCGGCGTTCGAGGCGGCGTCGAGATCGCGCATGGCTCCCAGGTCCCAGGGCGCGGACAGCGGCGCGGCGCGATAGTTGGCGCCGTCCGGCAGCGTGTACAGGAACAGGATGAGCGGCGCCTGCGGGCCGTCCGCCGCCGCCGGGCCCTCGGTGACGAGCTTCGTGGAGATCGGGAACGCGCCGAACGTGGGCTTGCCGGGCTCGGCCGAGCAGTTCTCGGGCGGGAACTGCGCGTCGCAGCCCCGGCTGATTTCGTCCCACCCGTCGCAGGGCAGGTTCCCGGCCCACTCGGCAAGGGGCAGCGGCGCGGCGTCGCGCTCGGCGCCCGACCAGGCGGCCGCGGGATCGCCGTCCGTCTTCCCCGTGAAGTACGACACCCTGGGCTTGCCCCCTTCGAGCCGTCCGAGCTCCTCGGGCTTCATCCATGCGAGGAAGAGCGGGCTCTCGCTGCCCGGCCGGCCCGTGCCGAAGAGCAGCACGCCGCCGGTCTTCGCGCCCTTGCCGTGCAGCGCGCACAGGAGGCTTTGGGGCGCGGTCGCGGGCTTCTGGGCCGTGCCGTGGCACAGCGCGTCGAGCTCGGCCGCGGGTACGAAGAGCGGGCTGACGCGGATGAACCTGCCCACGCGATCGGCGTCGTACACGGCCTTTCGGCCGGCGCAGTCGGTCCACTCGAAGCGGTCGGCCGAGAACGGCGCGAACGGGCCGCGGGCTCCGCCGTAGCAGTTGAAGAAGTCGATGCCGTCGAACGAGCAGGCCGCGAAGGAACGCGGCGCGTGGCGGATCGCCGCGGCGTTGCAGTCGTCCGTGCCGGGCGGCTCGCACAGCTCCGCGGAGTTGAAGCCGCGCATGCCCTCGTAAGGCGTGCCCGCGAGCGCGTCCTTCCACCACTCCATCCACGGCGGCGCCGAGGCCGTGGTGTAGAAGAGCACGACCATGGGGACGAAGACGGTCTCGGCGTGCGCGCCCCCGGATCTTCGCACCTCGAACGGCACGTCCACCGCGGTCGCGCCGCTCGTGGTCGTGAACCTGGGCTCGGGCACGGGCAGGTAGTCGTTGGTGTCGTCCCACAGCCCCGGCTCGGGGTTCGAGGCGTGCACGCCCGGGAGGCCGAGGCCCTGGAACGTGACCTCCTGCGCCGGATCCGCGGTCAGCCGCGTGATCACCGTGAGGTCCACGCCGTCCTCGGGTGTGTCGTCCACGCTCACGCCGATGGCGTCGTTGCGCACGGCGCCCGGGTCGCACGCAAAGCCCGGGATCGGATCGCCGCACCATTTTGGGTTCGACTCTTCGTGCGCGGACGAGCCGTCCTCGCGCCGCGCCCACGTGTCGCCGAAGTAGAAGAAGGTCCGCTTGCCGAGCGTCACGCTCGCGCCCAGGTCCGCGCCGCCCACGTACGCGCTGTTCCACACCGGGCCCCCGTAGGGCGCGATCCCCGCGTCGGGGTCGATGTCCTTGGGCCACGTGGACGGATCGTCGGGGAAGTACGGCTCCGTGCAGCTCTTGCCGCCGGCCGCGTCCGCGAAGTGCTCGCCCAGGAACCACAGCTGGTTCGGATAGCCGCAGCGCGGGTGGTGCGGGTAGGCCGGCGGAGCGAGATCCGGGCCGGCCCCGAGCGCGAACCCGGGCAGCGCCTTCGAGATCTCCCCCGTCACCCAGTCGGCGAGCGGCATGAGGCGGTTCCACAGGAGGAGGTCGAAGACGCGCTCGCGAACCGAGGCTTCGTCGAACGAGGACGGGTCGGCCTGGACGCGGCGCACGTATTCGAGGAGACCGGACGTGCCGAGCGCGGCCGGCAGCTTCCAGGGATCGTCGGCGGCGGGCGCGGGCGAGACGAGCGAGGCCAGCACGAAGTCGAGGAGCAGCCACCCGTCGGCCGCGTAGCGATCGGCGTCGGCGGCGGACGTGGCAGCGATCCTCTCGTCCACGTCGTACAGCAACGCCGCGCGCCCGTCCGAGGCGTTTCCGTAGAGCAGGGTCGAGGCCGGGGACGCGAGGTGCGCCGCGTCGAACAGGCACACGTCGCGGGCTCCGTCGTAGATCGGGATGCGCTTGCCCAGGTACCAGGCCGCGTCGTGCGCCACCCGCTGCAGCGCCTCGAGGGACTCCGTGCGTTCGTCCGAGCACGAGGCGTCCGTGACGAGCCCGAGAGCCTTGGACCACGCGAACCCTCCCTGCTCCAGGACGAGCATGGGCTTGCCGGCCTCGCGCGCCTTGGGGGCCGAGGCGCCCGCCTTGGCCGCGTCGCCCGCGATCACGAGCAGATCGAAGCCGCCGAGATCCCCGGACGACGCGAGACGGGAGGTGTCGCGGCGCGTGAGCGTGTAATGCCCGGAATCGACGAGGTGCGCCTCGAGCGCGCGCAGGCCCGCAAGATCGCCGTCCGCGATCATGAGCACGTTCACCGGCCCCGAGCCCGCGTCCGGCCCGGTCGCGTGCTGCGTGGAGCAGCCTGCGAGCAGAAGCAGCAGCGCCATGGCCGGTCGGCTCGTCATGTCCCCGCCTGTTTCCGTTTCCCCTGATCGAGCATCTCGAGGATGAAGTCCGCGATGGCCTTGTAGTGGCCGCCGAAGTGGTGACCGCCCTTGAGCTCGACCACGCGGGCCCGCGTGGGATCCAGATCCTTGCAGAGCGTGTCCGGCTCGTCGCTGCCGTACACGCACAGGAGCGGCCTGCCGCGCAGCTTCGAGACCTCGGGCATGACCGGGACGAGCCCGTCCGGCAACGGATCGCGGACGAGATCGATCACGTGGAACTCGAACTCGGTGCCGTGGGCCGGGCCGAGCAGCGCGACGGCGACCGTGCGCGCGTCCACGTCGGACGGGAGCCGGTTCGCGACGAACGGCACGATCTCCGCGCCGCGCGAGTAGCCGATGAGCAGCACCTTCGACTTGTTCCAGGCCGCGAGGAAGTGCCGCGCGATGCGGGCCACGTCGGCAGCCGTGTTTCCGGGCGTCTTCGTCCTCCAGAAGTACTTGGGCGTGCTGAGGCCCACGACGTCCACGCCGTGCGTCGCGAGGTGGCCTCCGAGCTGGAGATCGAGGCCGGCCCAGCCGCCGTCGCCGGTGATCATCACGGCGAGCACGTCCGTGGCCGCGCCCTTGGCCCGCGTCAGGATGAGGGGCAGTCCGGACACGTCTGTGGCCGGAAGGAGAGGAGGCGGGGCCGTCGATGCGGGCCGTGTCGGCGCGGGCGTCGGGGCGCGGACGGGCGCGGGCGGCGGATCCCGGCGCTTGTCGACATCGGCCGGGGAGCACGCGGCCATTGCCGCTGCCGTGAAAAGCGCGAAGGCCGGCCTGATCATTTCGCCACGACCCCTTTCACGCCGCCGGAGACCAGCGCCGCCACGTTCGCGAGGATGCGCGGCAGGACGAACCCGCCGGGTGACGCGAGGTACCTGGGCTCCCAGACCGGATCGAACTTGTCCTTGTACTCCCGCAGGCCATGGAAGTTGTAGAACTGGTCGCCGTGGCGGAACATGAGCGCGCCCAGCTTGGCCCACACGGGTGCGAGCGCCCGGTCGTCGAGCCCGGACAGGGGCGCCATGCCCAGGTTGAACCAACGGAAGCCCTCTTTTCGGGCGTGCGCGATGAGCTCGACGAACATGTAGTCCATCAGCCCGGCCGGCGCGTCCGGAACGAAGCGCATGAGGTCCACGGACATCTCCTCGCGGTCGGCGCCGCGCCACAGGTTGGCGAAGGCCACGATGCGGCCCTCGTGCCGCACGAGCGCCATGGGGAAGCGCGAGAGGTAGGACGCGTCGAAGGACCCCAGCGAGAACCCCTTCTCGCGCGTCCTTTTGGCCGCGAGCCACGCGTCCGAGACGACCTTGAGCTCGCCGAGCAGCTCGGGCACGGCCTCGCGAGGCGCGATCTCGAAGCCGCAGCCCTCGGCCTCGATCTTGTGCCTCACGTGGCGCAGCGTCTTGCGCGAGCGGCCATCGAGGGAGAAGTCCGCGACCTTCACCCGGGCCTCCTCGCCGAGCTTGACGAGGCCGAGCCCCAGATCGAGGTAGAGCGGCAGGTCCTCCCTGCCCACCTCGTAGAACACGGGCCAGCCGTTGTGCCTGTCCGCGAGCTCGACGAAGCTCCACAGGAGCTCGGACCGCTCCTCGGGCGGGCCGACCGGGTCCCCGAGCGCCACCCAGCTGCGCCCCTGCACGTCGTACATGATGAAGGACTTCCCGCTCTCGCCGAAGAGGAACTTCTTGTCGCCGAGCAGCGCCAGGAAAGCGTACGTCCCCTTCGAGCCCTCGACCACGGGCACGACCTTGGTGAGCTCGGAGGCGCACTCGCCCGTCGCGCGGGGCGGCGAGACCCGCAAAAGCCTCGCCGCGGCGAAGAGCAGCACCACGATGAGCGTGCCCGCGGTCGCGCGCAAAAAGCGCGGCGCGTCGCTTAAGAACGCGAAGCTCCACCACAGCTCGTGGGAGTAGGCCACGTGCTTGTAGGAAAAGAGCCCCAGCCATGTCGACGCGGTGAGCGCGAGCGCGACGGCGGCGATCCACGACGCGCTCGGCCGCTCGGACGTGAGCGCGGTCTTGCGGTAGAAGTACCCGCGGCACGGCGCGAGCGTGAGGAGCATGACGGTGAGGGCGACGGCCTCTTCGTAGTCGAGGCCCTTGAGCAGCGAGACCGCGATGCCGACCGCGAGCAGGGCCATGGTGGCCACGTACGCCGCGTCGAGGCGGCGCTGCAGGCCCCAGCCGAGGATCAGCAGGCCCGCGCCGGCCACGCTGCCGAGGAAGTGGGACAGCTCCATGACGGGCAGCGGGATGACGTCCATGAGCCAGCCGAGCCGCCACTCCACCGTGGGCGTCGCGCCCGAGAAGAGCAGGATCGCGCCGCCGAGGAACGCGATCGCCGCGAACGCCATCGGCACGACCGTGGGAGCGAACCGCCCGAGCGCCTCGGCCACGCGCCTCGCTCCCTCGCGCCGCGCGAGGAGCTCGTGGCCGCCGAGCAGCACGGCCGCGCAGGCGAGCGGCAGAAAATAGTAGACCGCCCGGAACGCGACGAGCGAGCCGAGCACCGCGGACGCGGGCAGGGCGGGCGCGAGCAGGACGACCATGATCGTCTCGAACACGCCCAGCCCGCCGGGCACCTGGCTCGCCGCGCCGGCGATCTGGGCGAGCAGGTACACGCCGAGCAGGCCCGGATACGAGATCCCCGCGCCGTCGGGCAGAAGGACGTAAAGGGCGCCGCTCGCGCACGCCCAGTCGAGCGCCGCGACCGGGATCTGCGCGCCGAGCAGGGCAGGGCGCGGCACCTCGAGCTCGATCCCCCGCACGACGAAGGGCCGCTTCCTCGCGAGGCACAAGGCGCCGTACGACGCCACCGCGGCGAGGAAGAGCGCGCCCACGGGCTTGAGGCTCGCGAACGGCAGGTGCAGGGCGGACGGGATCGCCATGGGCTCCGCGATGAACACCGCGCCGCTCACCGCGAGGAATCCCACCCAGAACGTGAGCGCGCCGAAGGCGACGACCCTGGTGACGGCCGGCGTGGAAAGGCCCCAGCCCGAGTAGAGGCGCAGCCTCACCGAGCCGCCGCTCAGCACCGAGTAGCCGACCGTGTTGCTGAACGCGTAGCCGATGAACGAGGCGAGCGCCGTCCTGCCGTAGCCGAGGGTCTGCCCCGCGTAGCGCAGGCCGATGGCGTCGTAGCCGGTCTGCATGAGATAGCTGAGCGCGGCGAGGACGACGGCCGCCGCGATGCGCGAGGGTGCGAGGGCGATGAACGACCTCGCGACGTCGTGGTACGTATACCCCGCGAGCTCGTGGTGCAGGGCCCACAGGGCCAGGCCGAAGAGCGCGAGGCCCGCGAACGGGGTGAGGGCGCGAAGCCGTCTTGTCCACGTCTCGTGTGTCATGTTCGACGTAAATCTACACACGCGGGCACGCCCCGGCAATCCGATCGGCCGGCGCCCCGGATGGGAGTATGCTTGCGGAGCCGGTCCAAAGCCCGGCGGACCACGGGTGCGACATGCTTCTCCATGGGACGGGAAACGACCGCGGCTCTTCACCGACAGGCGCGGGAAGCTGGTCCGGGGCCGCCTGGCGCGGCGCCCGCCGGTTCCCGACGACGTTGACCCTCCTCGCGGCGTTGACCCTCGGCGCGCTGGCCACCGGCTCGGCCGTGTCCCCGCTCGCGCCCGAGCTCCTCTCCCGGCTGGGCTTTTCCCCTTCGGACCTGTGGAGCCGCGACTTCCCGCGCATCGTGACGTCCATCGCCTTCACGTGGGGCGGGCTCTCGTTCTACGGGGTGCTCCTGCTCACCGCCGTGTGCGTAGGCCTTGCCGAATGGCGCCTGCGGAGCCGTGGCGCGGCCGAGACGTTCCTCGTGTCCCACCTCGCCGCCTCGCTCGTCGAGTCGCTGCTCGTGGCCCTGCCCTTCCTGTGGCTCGGCGCGCCGTGGGCCGAGAGCTTCGCCCGGGCAGCCGACGTCGGGCCGTCGGCGGGGTGCTTCGGGTGCGTCGGGGGAGCCGTCGCCGCGCTGCCGCGAAGGGCCGCGATCCCGGTTGCGATCATGCTGGCGCTGACCTCGTTCGCGGTCGCCACGTACGACCCGGTCGTGCCTGTCCCGTTCATGACGCGCATGGTCTCGAGCGTGGCCCACCCCATCGCCGCGCTGTGCGGATACGCGTGGGTGCGCCTGCGCCGCCCTGATCTCTCATCAAGAAAGATAAGAGAGGCCCGCCGGCCCTGACGTATCGGCTCCATGATTGATTGACCACGGCAGGAACTCCCATTACTCTCGTTTCATCGGATACGGATGGCTACGGGGAGCTGGAAACTGCCGATGACCAGACGCGACCACGTGCTCGACATCGTGAGCTCCGCCTACGACGCCGCGCTCGACCCGAGTCACTGGAACGACGCTCTCGGAAGGCTCAGGGCGAGGTTCGAAGCCAGCAACGTCACACTCATGGTCCACGACGTGAAGCTGTTCGAAGGCTCCATCGCCATGCAGGTCGGTATGGACGCGTCGGCGCTCGACCTCTACCTTCGCGAGTATTCGCGCAAGAACGTTTTCTTTATACGTGCGAGCCGCACTTCCTACGCGGTCGGCAAAGTGGCTTCGAGCGAAGAGGTGATCGAAGACCGCGAGCTCGAACGTACCGAGTTCTTCGCTGATTTTTCGCGTCCGCACGACGTGTACTACTCCACGGGCGTGACGCTCGCGTACACCGCGTCTGTCGTGAGCTTCCTCGCGATCAACCGGAGCAAGCGCTGCGGGCCGCTCGACGCCGGGGAGCGCGAGACGCTCCGAAGGCTCGCGCCGCACTTCAGCCGCGCGCTGCAAATCCACCGTCGCGTCTGCGGTCTTGAGGCGGAGCGCCGCTCGCTCGTCGAGACGCTCACCTCCGCGCGGACCGGCGCGGTGCTGCTCGATTCGAAGGGCGAGGTGGTCGAGGCGAACGCCGAGGCGCGCGCGATCCTGGACCAATGCGATGGGATTGGCGTCAATCGCGATCGCCGGCTCACGCTGTGGGACCGCGACGCTGCGCGCCTCCTCCTGCGCGCCGTGGGCGAAGCGGCTTCGACGGCGAAGCGCAGAGGGGATTCGACGGGCGGCACGGTGTGCGCCCAGAGGCCGTCGGGGCGGCGGGCGCTCGAGCTCGTGGTCGCGCCTTTGTGCATGAACCGGGAGGCGACCGCAGCCGAAAACCTTTCGGCCGTGGTGTTCGTCACGGATCCGTCTCGCGTCGCGACGGGCGTGTCGGAGCGCCTCATCGCGGCCTACGGCCTCACCAGGGCCGAAGCCCGGGTCGCGGCGCTCCTCGCCGAAGGATCGAGCCCCACGGAGATCGCCGAGCGGCTCGCCGTGACCGGCGAGACCGTGAAGACGCACCTGAAGCACATCTTCGGGAAGACCGGCGCCCGCCGGCAGTCGGAGCTCATCGCGCTGATCAACCGCCCCCTGACTTGTCTTCAAGAGCAGGAATAGCGTTTCTCCTTCAAATCCCCCGTTCGGGGGATGCGCTCCTGCAAACAACGCGACTACGCTCATCCCGGAGTTGCAGCAGGAGCAACACAACAGGAGGGAAACATGAAGACGCAGAAATGGTTGCTCGCGGGGTTCGTGGCGGGTGTACTCGGTCTTTTTGTCGGGTGCGGCGATAGTGGCAGCGGCGATAGCGACGGCGGCGCGGGAGGGTGCACCCCGGGCGCAACCCAGACTTGCGTATGTGGCGGGGGGGCGAGCGGCGGTCAGGTCTGTCTCGACGACGGGAGCGCGTGGGGCGCGTGTGACTGCGGCGGAGACGATTCTGGCACAGACGGAGATTCGGATACGGACACCGACACGGACGGCGATACGGACTCCGACTCTGACACCGATGCCGACACGGACGCGGACTCCGACACCGACGGCGATACAGACTCCGACTCCGACTCTGATACCGATGCCGACACGGACGCGGACTCCGACACGGAGCTAGCCTGTGGCGACTTCTGGTCGACCGACTATGCACCCATCCCGAAGAACCCCACCGTCCATGGGGTCGCGCAGTACAAGGATGGAAAGATCTATGTCATCGGCGGCTACGGCGGGAGCACACTCGCCGACGTCCAGATCTACGATATTGTACTGGATACCTGGAGCGGGGGCCAGGCTCTCCCGATCCCGATTATGGGAGCCTCGTCCGCGCTGTATGGAAACCAGATCTACGTCTTCGGTGGGGAATCCACAGACACCCTGTCAATTGATGACGTTTACATTTACGACATCGCCAACGACACCTGGAGTGCTGGCACATCGATTCCCACGGACCGCTACTCGGGTCAGAACCAGCACGCCATCGTCCACGATGGCCGAATGTATCTGGCCGGTGGGGCTCATCACGCATGCTCGGGCTGCGGCACGCCGCCGAACACCGACGTGAGGTACTACGACCCTGTGGGGGACGACTGGCAGTCGGTGGCCTCCATGAACATCTCCGCGCTGCATCACGAAGCCGTGAGCATCGGCGACGACGTCTACGTAATCGGCGGGATCACCAAAGTCTCCGGTGCCGGTTCCGCGACCGATGCGGTAAGGCACTGGGACTTCAGCGGCCCATCATGGGACACCGTGACGACCCTGCCCAATCCGATGTACGGCATCATGGCCGAGGCATCCGGGAAATACATTTATGTCCTGCAGGGCAACCAACCGGCCCTGGGGACATATTTAAACGGCGTACTCGCCTACGACACGGTTGCGGACGAATGGAGTACCTGCGCCTCGCTTCCCACAGAGTTGCAGGACGGCTCGTTCGTGCACGTGGTCGAGAACGGCCGAATCTGGGTCATCGGTGGAACAGGTTCCACGAACGCGACCGTGGCTGTCTACCACCCCAAATGCTACGGCTGCGGGGATGGTGTTAAAACCAGCGGCGAAGAGTGCGACGATGGCAACATCGTTTCGGGAGACGGTTGTGATGCAACCTGCCATAATGAGTAGAGCCTTGCTCGGCCCCACCATTGAATTCCTGCCCGACTGAGAAGATTCGGAGTGAGATTTGGGGAGATAAGCGATCTGATCTGGGGTCGCATCTGATCTGGTCTGATCGGGGGTCGCAACCCTCCACATGCCACAGGTGGCTTTAAAAATGTGCTCCCGACCACAGGCGCTTGGCGAAGTCCTCGACGCTCAGCACCGAGATCCCGTCGTCGGTGATGATCGGGGGTCGCAACCCTCCACATGTCACATGTGGCTCTAAAAAAGGGAATTATATAGTTGACTCCCTGGCATAGTAATTACGCAGGCTTGCGCCCG
>JAQTNF010000047.1 GCA_028713995.1 Deltaproteobacteria bacterium
CGCGGGCCGGCCCGCCGCGGATCTCAACAAGGAGGGCCAGCTCACGGCCTGGCAGCGGCTCGACTATCTGGTGGACAAGGGAACCTTCTGCCCCCTGCACACGCTCTACGATCCCAAGGCCAACGATGAAGGCACCACGGGCGTCATTGACGGGCTCGGGAAGATCGCGGGCAAGTGGGCCGTCATCGTCGCCTCCGACAACAAGGTGCTGGCCGGCGCGTGGATCCCGGGCCAGGCCGAGAACATCCTGCGCGTCACCGACCTCGCCAAGCGCCTCAACGTACCGCTCGTGTGGGTGCTCAACTGCTCCGGCGTGAAGCTCACGCAACAGGAGGAGGTCTATCCGGACCGGCGCGGCAACGGCACGCCGTTCTTCCGCCACGCGCAGCTCGAACAGATGGGCATCCCGGTGCTTGTGGCCATCTTCGGCACCAACCCGGCGGGCGGCGGCTACCACGGCATCAGCCCGACCGTGCTCTTCGCCCACAAGGACTGCAACATCGCGGTGGGTGGCGCCGGCATCGTGGGCGGCATGGCGCCCAAGGGAGGGTTCGACCTCGAGGGCGCACAGACCATCATCGACGCGCAGAAGACGCTCAAGGCCAAGCCGCCGGGACGCGTGGAGATCCACCACGACTCGACCGGCTTCTTCCGCTACGTGTACGAGACCGAGGAGGGCGTGCTCGACGGCATCAAGTCGTACATGGCCGAGATGCCGGCCTACGCCCCGCGCTTCTTCCGCGTGGCCGAGCCCAAGGAGCCGCTCTTCGCCGCGGACGAGATCACGAACATCGTGCCCTTCGACCAGAAGCAGACCTACAAGGTCGAGCAGGTCATCGCGCGCGTCGTGGACGGCTCGGAGCACATGGAGTTCCGGCCGGACTACGGCCCCGAGGTGTACACCGGCCTCGTCAAGATCGACGGCTACCTCGCCGGGCTCATCGCCAACCGCCAGGGCTTCCTGGGTGCGGGCTACCCCAAGTACGCACCGTATCCGGGCATCGGCGGCAAGCTCTACCGCGAGGGTCTCGCCAAGATGAACGAGTTCGTGACCCTGTGCGGCCGCGACCGGCTGCCCGTCGTGTGGCTGCAGGACACCTCCGGCATCGATGTGGGCGACGTGGCCGAGAAGGCGGAGCTGCTCGGCCTCGGTCAGTCGCTCATCTACTCGATCCAGCAGACAGACGTGCCCATGATGCTCGTCGTGCTGCGCAAGGGCACGGCCGCGGCGCATTACATCATGGGCGGGCCCAACGCCAACGACCACAACGCCTTCACGCTCGGCACGCCCACCACCGAGATCTACGTCATGCACGGCGAGACCGCGGCCGTGGCGAGCTTCTCGCGGCGCCTCGTCAAGGAGCAGGCCGCGGGCAAGGACCTGCAGCCGGTCATCGACAAGATGAACGCGCTCGCCAAGCAGTACAACGACCGCTCCCGGCCGTGGTACTGCGCCAAGCGCGGATTCGTGGACGAGACCGTGCCCTTCGGCGAACTGCGCAGGTACGTGGTGGCGTTCGCCGACTGCTGCTACCAGAACCCCAAGTCGATCTGCCCGCAGCACCAGATGATCCTGCCCCGCCTCATCAAGGGGTGAGGCCGCATCCCTGACCGGAACGCGAGCTAATTGCGGATGGGGCCCAGGTGCGTGACGTACCAATCCCTGCCCCAGTTGATGACCACGTGCACGTCGAAGCGCCGCGTCTTCCCGCCGGTCTTGGCGAAGAGCGCGTTGCGCGAGCACGACCAGTAGGGAAGCTTGTTGCCTTCCGTGCCCTTCTCCATCCATCGGCAGCGACCCAGCTCGAAGCGATCGAAGGCGAGAGAACCCACGTCGCGGTATAGCGCGTGCGCGGCGTGGATATCCTCACCGTACCAGGCCATGAGCTTGCGGTGGTATCGGCCCGGAACGGGAAGATCCTTGACGAGGTCGAAGGCATCCGCCGGGAAGAAGAAGCCGGCCGCGAGCGCGGGGTCGTCGGCCTTGATGGCATCGAGCAGGCGTCGCGCACCGGTCCCGGCCGACGCCGCGCCGGGCCTTTCGCCGCGCGCCGTGTTCTCGGCCGGCACGTTGGCCGCCGTGGTGAGAAGGACGACAGCGATGGCGGCTGCTCTCATGGCGGAGATCCTACTCCCTCAGGAGGACGTCGCAGAAGTACTTCACCTTCTTGACCGTGCGGCCGAACGCGTTCTCATGGATGTTCTTGCGCAAGGAGAGGAAGACCTTGCGCTTCAACCGGTACGTGTCGAGCATCCACTTGAAGTCGCGCTTCGGCGCGGGCGCTCCCTCGACGTCCTTCATCTTGTCGAAGAGCTTCGCCTTGTCGTAACCCCACACCTTGAGGTCGTCGGCGTCGAGCCGATCGACGACGCGCCGCGCGATCTCGAGCTTGTGGGGATCGTTCGCGAGCTCGCGCGCCCACGTGCTGACTGACTTGGTGGTGGGGCGCGTCTCGTGGCTGGCCTTGGGGTCGCCGTAGCTCTTCACCACGTGCTCGTGCTTGCCGTAGTCCACGGCGCCCTCTTCGTTGGGCAGACCGAGGAAGGCGAACATGTCCGCCATGCGCTTCTCGGGCTCCTTGACGAGGTCCTCGTAACGCACGTGGAAGAAAGGCACGTCCTTGCGGCGCAGGAACGCGGCCATGGCAGGAACGTAGCGCCCGAGGATGTCGTTGAACGACACCGCGGCGTCGTAGTCGCCCTCGAAGAACGAGCCGGCGTAGGACGAAAGCACGGCCAGCGGGTGGCGCGTGAGCACCACGTACTTGGCGCGCGGGTAGAGCTTGGCGAGGAACGGCAGCACGAGCCCGTAAGCCGGAGTCTTGTCGAGGAACATGGTCTTGCCGCTTTGGCCGAGCATACGGCCGTAAAGCGTATCCGCGTAAGCGCGGCAGGCGTCGAGGTAGTCCTCTTCCTTGCGCGGCAGTCCGTCCACGAACTCGCGCATGGCCAGGGCCGCGTTGATGTGGTCGTACGGCGCCTTGTCCACGCTGGCGTAGTAGCCGAGGTGCGCGAGCGGCGTTATCAAATGCGGCTCCGGGTGGCTGAAGATGGCCGCGTGGCTCTCGAGCATGCGTTGCAGCATGGTCGGGCCCGAGGGCGGCGGACCGACGAGGAAGATGTGCTTGTCCTGCATGGGGTGTGTGCTCCTTGGATTCTCAGCGCTTGGCCGGAGCGGGAGGCGCCGTGGAGCGTCTGTGGAAGCTCTCGTCCTTCGAGATCACGTCGATGAGGGGCTCGAAGCCCGCCATCTCGCTGCTCTTGATCTCGGCTCCCAGAGGAAACTCCCCGGCGCGCAGCCGATCCTGGAAAGCACTCTCCGGAATCGGCCCCTCCTCGGCATCTCGGATCCGTACCCACCACTGTCGATTTTCGACACCCATGTTTCCAATATGCCACAAAATGTTTCTGAGGTTTTCCGAAAAATGATAATATTGTTCACATGGTTATGCAGCATCGGCCGCTCGGGATATTGGCCTGTGCCGTGCTCCCGGCCATCTTGGGTTGTGCGACCGGTGAGCGGTTGGGGGCCTCGGACGACGACACGGTCGGCGATACGGGTTGTCAGGCGGATCGCGACTGTTTCGACGGGGATCCGTGCACGGTCGATCGGTGCGAGAAAGACGGGATCTGCGTCAACGTGGGCGTGTGCATCGGCGGCCTGCTCGGAGATTCCTCTTCGGTGTGTGAGGGTGCTCCCGAGATCGACGGGGACGCGACCGTCAGTCTGCGCCTCCTTGCCGCATCCGGCCCGGTGGAAGCGGTCACGCCGCTGGAAGATGGCTCGACCTTCAGGCTCGTCGTGCGCGAGCCGCGCCGCATCCGCGTCGTCGCGTCGAACCACGAGGGCGACGTGATCCTCGTGCTGCTCAGGAGCTGCGCCAACGCGGCCACGAACCGCCTCGCCTGGGGCCGGGACATCTACTCGGCCACGGTCGATCCCGGGCAGTACATCCTCGGCGTGTTCTCGAACACACCCGGGGCGGCCACCCTCGACTTCCATTTCCTGCGGCCCACGCCGTGCTCCGAGGCAGAGCGCATCCCGCCGAACGGCGTGGTCTTGGGCACTGTCGACGGCTTCGCGGACGACTTCACGGGCACCTGCCAGCAGTCCGGCGCGAACGGGCACAGGGGCGACCGGGTCTTCACGTTCACCGTGCCGAGCGATGAAAAATGGTTTGTACGGGCAGACCTCACGCCCGCGTCACAGAGCTCGTCGTACGACATGTACCTCAGGAGGGGGTGCGCCGGGACCGCCGCCGATGAGGTCGCGTGCACCGCGAACGGCACCATCCAAAGGACGCACTTCGGCGTCGGAGGACTCGGCCCGGGCGAGTACTATCTGTTCGTGGACGCGGCCGAGCCCGAGGACTACGACCTTGGGGAGTTTTCCCTCGCGGTCGTGACCGGGAAGGACGACGATCCGCTCCCCAATCTTTGAGCAGATTCTTCGAAAGACGAGAAGACTGTGACGAGGCTGTTTCTTGCCAAAATGGCACAGGTTGGCTCCGCATCCGGGGCAGCTATTCCGACACAAAGGGCTCTCGCCATCTGGTTTGGATCTTGCTAATACGGTGGTCGCCATGATGAGACGAATACGTGTTTCGACAGTTGTTTTGGCCGTCGCAGCCCTGGCCGCGCCGCTTGAGGCCGGGGCCGTGACACTCGAAATCTACGGCCGCAGCGCCAACCTCGGCGACCTTGCCAAGAATCGGATCAACCTGGCGGATTGCAGGGATTCGAGCGAGACCTTCACCTTCAAGTACTCCCTTGGAGGGCAGTCCACCGCGGGCAAGAAGCTGTACATCTTCGCGGGCGACAACTGCGATACCTCGGAGTGCGGCTACCGGTCCTACGACAGTCTGGCCGACACCGGAAAGGTGAAGATCGGCGCCCTGAACCTCGTCCTCGGCGACGACGCCACGACCGCCGACTGCTCGGGCGCGGATGGGTCGATCAACGTATGGGCCGCTCTGCTCTCGGGCACGACGCAGGAAGACAAGGACGCGGGTGATTGGTCCGATCCGGTGGAGATCGAGTACGACCTCGTACCCCCGGACGCACCATCAGGAATCACCGCCGGCTTCGGCGAGCAGTCCGTGACGGTAGAGTGGAGCGTGGGCGACGAGGCGGCGAACGACGCGGGCACGGGCTCCGGGGAGGGGTACTCGGGTTTCGACATCCTGTGCTGGCCCGCACCGGGCGCAGCCGCGAAGAGCCTGCCGTGGAACCGCGCTTTGCCAGCGGACGGGGGGCCGGACGGGAATGCGGACAGCGGTGCGGATTCGGACGCTGACTCGGATTCGGACTCCGACACGGACACGGGCAACGGGGCGGCGGATTGCGGCTCCGCCGGCGGATTCGTGGCGGGCGATGCCTACGACGACCAGTATGTGTGCAAGGAGATGGGCAGGACCGATCGCACCGCCGACGTGGGCGGCCTCACGAACGGTGTCGAATACCGCTTCGGCGTGGTGGCCCTTGACGAGTTCAAAAATCCGTCGGTCGTGTCCGAGGCAGCCTGCGCCATACCGGCCGAGGTGATCGATTTCTCCGAGGCGTACAAGAGCGCGGGCGGCACGGGCAGCGGCCACTACTGCTTCGTGGCCACAGCGGCCTTCGGCTCCTACGATCATCCGGTGGTGCGCGTGCTGCGCGTGTTCCGCGACGGTTTCCTCGAAAAGCTGCCCGGCGGCCGGCTCGCCATCGACGGCTACTACGCGGTCGGCCCGCGCTTGGCTTCGGCCCTCGCCGCCCATCCTGCGGCCCTCGTTGCCACGCGCGATGCCCTGTTCGCGGCATCCGGGCTCGCACTGCTCCTCCTGTCGATCGGGCCCAAGGCCGCCACGGCTGCCGTGGCCTTGAGCCTCGCGCTCGGCCTCGTGGTCGGGCTGCGGCTGAACCGCCGCGGGAGGCGCACATGAGAGCCCTTTTCGCCTGCACGCTCCTCGCGGCGCTCACGCTTCCCCTTGCGGCGAGTGCGTACGTTCCGTCCCAGCAGAACGGCGCTTTCGAGCTCAAGTTCGGACCGTACACGCCCAATGTGGACGAGGAGCCCGGGCTCAAGAAGTCGGGGTCCAAGCCCTACCACGACACCCTAGGCAACGACTGGATGTTCCTCACGGTGCTCGAGCTCGACTGGCAGATCGTGCACATGTGGGGCATGAGCCTGGGCGTGGGCGGCTCGGCCGGGTTCATGCAGACCTACGCCAAGGCCAAGACTCCGGAGGGCGTGCCGTCGTCCGACTACACGGTGCTGAACGTCATCCCGTTCGCGATCCTTGCCGTTCTGCGCGTGGACGCGCTCGCCGACGAGCTGAACATCCCCTTTGTCCCGTACTTCAAGGCCGGCATCAACTGGTACCTGTGGTGGGTGCTGGCCGGCGGCGACACGGTCGACAAGGGCGCCACGCCGGGCTGGCAGCTCAGCCCTGGTCTCATGTTCCGGCTCGACTCGTTCGACCCCATGTCCGCGCGCACCTTCGACAACGAGGTGGGTGTGAACCACAGCTACATCTTCGGCGAGTTCACTTGGGCCACGGTTGAGGGCTTCGGCCAGGGTGGCTTCATGTACCTGAGCGACACCACGTTCCTCATCGGTCTGGCCCTCGAGTTCTGAGGGCCGCGTGCCCGTCTGCAGGCTCACCATCGAGTATGACGGCTCGCGCTTCAGCGGGTGGCAGGTGCAGCCCGATTGCCGCACGGTGCAAGGAGAGCTGAAGAAGGCGCTCGCCACGGTGATGCGCGAGCCCGTGGACCTGCAGGGCGCGGCGCGGACGGACGCCGGGGTGCACGCGCTCGGCCAGGTGGCGAGCTTCGAAGCGCAGGCCCTGCCCGATCCGGAGCGCCTCGCGCGGTCGGTATCGGCCCTTGCGGGCCCGGATGTGGCCGTCACGGAAGCCGCGCTCGCACCGGACGGGTTCAACGCCCGGTTCGACGCGACGGGCAAGCGCTATTGCTACGCCGTGCTGTCGCGACCGACGCCGTCGCCGCTTTTCGCCCGCACGAGCTGGTTCGTGCCGCGTCCGCTCGATCTCGGCGCCATGCGCGCGGCGGCGCGCGTCCTCGTTGGCACGCACGACTTCGCGGGCTTCCGCTCGTCCGACTGCGGCCGAAAGACCACGGAGCGCACCATGGCACGGGTCGAAATCTCGGAGCACGAGCGCGGTCTCGTCACCATCGACGTGGAAGGCACCGCCTTCCTCAAGAACATGGTGCGCATCATGGCCGGCACGCTTGTTGCGGTGGGCCACGGCCGCTTCCCGCCCGACGTCACGGCGCGTCTGCTCGAAACGAAGGATCGCACGAAGGCCGGCCCCACCGCACCGCCGCATGGGCTCACGCTCGTCGAGGTGCTCTATCCCGAGGGGGGCTTAAGGCGTCGGTGAGGGGGTAAAAAACGGGGCCGGCGGCATTGCCGTCGACCCCGCCTGCCGGAGTGGCCCGTAAGCCGAGTTCTGTTCCCAGGGGCCGGTCGCCCGGACCCAAGGCAGCGATCATTCCTCTGGGACGGCCGTTACCGACCGCCTCAAGCGGCCTACCCGGGAGCATCGAGCGGGCAACTCGCGCCGTCCGAAGGCGGCTGCTCCCTGTTTGGCCTTGCTCCGGGTGGGGTTTGCCGTGCGAAGCGCGTTGCCGCACTCCCGGTGCGCTCTTGCCGCACCTTTTCACCCTTGCCCCGTGCCTTCGGTACGAGGCGGTGTCTTTTCTGTGGCACTGTCCTCGGGGTCGCCCCCACCGGGCGTTACCCGGCACCCTGCCCTATGGAGCTCGGACTTTCCTCCCGCGGGCGGCTTTCGCCTCCCGCCAGCGATCGCCTGGGCCACTCCTGCATTGAAACCAGTCGTCGGCCGCGCCTGCTCAGGTGGCGGATTCGGCCGGCTCGCTTTCTTTGAACATCAGGATACGGAAACACGACGGGCACGTAAAGGTGCGCGTGCCGCGCTGGATCTCGATGTACATCTGCGGCATGAGCTCCATATAGCAGCCGGTGCACTTGCCGTCCTTGGCCTCGACCAGCGCGCGCCCGAGGCGCTTGTGGATGCGTTCGTAGAGGCGGAGCATGTCCGCGGGCACACGGCTCGCAAGCCCCTTGCGGCGCGCAGCAGTGGCGTCCACGACGGCCTGAAGATCGGCCATGCGCTTCTTGCCCTCCGCCTCGCTCGCTTTCAAGTGCTCCTCGAGCTCGGCGAATTCCTTGGTGTGCACCTCGACGGCGGCTCGATACTGCTCGATGGCTTCCATGATCTTGATGACTTCTTCTTCACGGTCCGAGATGGCCTTGCGGATGGTGTCGATCTCGCGCTGGGCAGCCTTGTTCTCCTTCTCGTTGCGCGCCCCTTGGAGCTTGCCCTTGCTCTTGCCGAGGAGATCACCGTTGTTCGAGATCTCCTTCTCCCGATCGGTGCGCCACTGGATCGCTTCTTCGAGCCGCGCGCGTTCGCGTTCGAGCATCTCGCCGACCCGTCCGACGTCGCAGCGCTGGCCCTTTAGGTTCTCGGGAATTCCTTCCAGTTCTTTGCGGGATTCTAGGATCTCCAGATCCAGGTTCTGCAACTCTTCGAGGGCGGCCATTTCATCGCGCACTGGGTGTTGCCTCACTTGCGTTGGGGGTACAGGCCATGTGGCCCTCCTGGTGGGCCCGCCCGGAATCGAACCGGGAACCACCCGGTTATGAGCCGGGGGCTCTGACCTAGTTGAGCTACAGGCCCGAACCGGCGGCGCGATTATAAGAGCGAGGCTTTTTCGATGCAAGGAGATTCCCCTTCGTGGGGAGATTTCATTCCGATCGCGTTTCGAACAACTGCGCTCGAGCTTGCTTCGATCTTGACACAGACGCCGCGCTGTGTTTTGGTCACGGCTCTTGAGCGGGCCGCAGCTTTGCGGGCGGCCCCGAGGCGGGAGGAGTTGTTATGAAGAGGACCTACCAGCCCCACAGGCGCAAACGCTTGAATACTCACGGCTTCCGCGCCAGGATGGCTACTGTGGGCGGCCGGAAGGTGCTGAACAACCGCAGGCGGCGCGGGCGTCGCCGTCTCACCGTATCCACCTACCGGAAGTAGTGCGTTCCACGACCGAGGGCCTCTCCTGTGGATGAGCGTTTCCCGAAGCAGAGGCGGATCCGCAAGCGGCCGGAGTTCCTGCAAGTCCAGGGCTGCGGGCGAAAGGCCCACAGCCGGTTCTTCGTAGGGCTCTTCCTGCCGGGCGCAGGCGGCGCAACGCGCATGGGAGTCACGACCACGCGCCGGATCGGTCCGGCCGTGACACGCAACCGGGTGAAGCGCATCGTGCGGGAGGCGTTCCGCCGTGGCGGGATGATGCTGCCACGGGGAATCGACATCGTCATCGTCGCCCGCGAAGCCGCGTCCGAATCGGAATCGCGCCTCCTCTTCGACGATCTCACGACGCTCGGCAGGCGGGTGCGCAAGATGACGGAGAGCGATCCGTGATACGCCGAGTCGCCCTCCTGTTCATCCGCGCCTACCAAGCGGCCATCTCTCCGCTGCTCGGGCCCTGCTGCCGGTTCCACCCCTCGTGCTCCGCGTACACGGCCGAGTGCGTCGAGCGCTTCGGAGCGGTACGCGGGACATGGCTGGGCCTGCTCAGGTTGCTCAAGTGCCACCCGTTCCACCCCGGGGGCTACGATCCGCCTCCCGCCAAACTCGAGGCGAAGGGAGGCTGACGTGGACTGGAAAATCATCGTCGTCATCGTGGTCGGCCTCTCGCTCTTCTTCTTCGTCCGGCAGTGCAGCAGGGACGACGCACCCAAGTACGACAAAATCCAGGCCCAGGAGCGAGCCGAGCGCGCCGCGAGCCTCGATCAGAAGAAGATCAACGAGGCCGAGGAAGCACGCCGCGAGCTTGAGGAAGGTGCACGCGCGGCCCGGGGCACGCGGCCCGCGGAAGAGACCGCCACGCTCGAGACTGCGGACTTCAAGGCCACCTTCACGACGCGCGGAGGCTCCCTGCGCAGCTTCACACTCAAGGATCCGCAGTACCGGGAGCCGCCCCGCAACTGGGCCGACGGCACGCGCAACGAGAAGGCAGAGACATACGTGCCGGTAAACCTGGTCACTACCAATCCGGATGTCTGGGACATCAACAACCCGCTCAGGTTCGAGGTCTACGAGGGCCTCCCGGGGCTCCTGCCCGAGGCCGACTACCGCGTCGTCGACGGGGCGACTGACCGCGTGGTCTTCGAATACGACCAGCCGGGCTTCCCGATCGTCATCACCAAGAAGTTCGAGGTCGACAAAAAGTCCGGCCCCTACCAGATCTGGCTCACCGTGCAGGTGCGCAACCGTGGCCCATCCAGGCACCGCTTCCGCGCCGCGGTGGTGCAACAGGGTTACCAGCACGCGTCCGAAACGAGCGGCGGGATGTTCTCCAAGCCGCCAAACCTTCAGCAGGCCATCTGCCGCTACGGCGGCGCCACGTTCCGCTCCACAATCGAAAAGCTCGAGACCCCGTTCTCGGGCATGGGGGTGAGCTTCGCGGGCGTGGAGACGAACTACTTCCTCGCGGCCATGATCCCGGGCGACGCGACGCCGACCACGTGCTTCGCGTACGCCACGCCGCAGCAGGTCATCCGCACCGAGTTGCGCTTCGGCGAGGTCGAGCTCGAGCCGGGCGCCGCGAAGATCTTCAAGATCAAGAACTACCTCGGGCCCAAGCGTTTTCGGGTCCTGCGCGCGGCCGGTCACGAGCTCACCGAGGCCGTGGACTTCGGCTGGCTGTGGCCCATCTGCCAGTTCCTGCTCGCGCTCCTGCTGGCGTTCCAGTCGTGGTTCGTGAACTGGGGCGTGGCCATCATCCTGCTCACGGTGGTGGTCAAGGTCGTCCTGACGCCGCTCACGCACCGCAGCTTCGTGTCGGCCGAGCGCATGAGGCAGCTCAAGCCGCAGGTGGACGAGCTCAACGTCAAGTACAAGGACGACGCACAGGCCAAGCAGAAGGCCATGATGGACCTCTACAAGCAGAACGGGGTCAATCCGCTCGGCGGCTGCTTGCCGACCCTGCTCCAGATGCCGATCTGGATCGCCCTGTACACCACCTTGCGCACGAGCCCCGAGCTCTACCGCGCGCCGTTCTTCGGATGGATCCGCGATCTGGCGTCGCCCGACCCCTACTTCGTGACGCCGATCGTCATGGGCGGCCTCATGTTCGTGCAGCAGCGCATCACGCCCATGGCCGGCGACTCCATGCAGAACAAGATGATGATGTACTTCATGCCCATCATGTTCACGGCGATGATGCTGTTCCTGCCTTCGGGCCTCACGCTCTACATCCTGGTGAGCACGGTGCTCTCCATTCTCCATCAGTACTACATTCACCGGCGATCCCCGCGGACCGCCATGGCGGCGCCGCGCGCGGCGAGGAAAGGTTGATCATGTCCGACGACGTCCGCATCGAGTCTTGGCTGGAGGACTTTGTGGGAAAGCTCCTCGAGCACGCGGGCTTCGATCTCTGGGTCGAGGAGCTCGCCATCGGCAGCGACGAGAACGAGCTTCGGCTGGAGCTCGGAGGGCCGGACGCCGCGCGCGCCATCGGACGCGATGGCCAGATGCTCGATGCGCTGCAGTACTTGGTGACGGCGGCCGCCGCCCACGCCGGAATGTCCGGTCGCAGGATCCTCCTGGACATCGAGGGCTATCGCAAGCGCCGCGAGGATCGCGTACGCGAGCAGGCCGAGCGCGCCGCGACCGAGGCCCTCGAACGGGGCGAGCCCTTCGATCTCGAGCCCATGTCTCCGCGCGAGCGCAGGCTCGTGCACCTCACCGTGGCCGGCATCGAGGGAATCGTGACCGAGAGCCACGGCGAGGGCGACGAGCGTTACGTGAGGCTTCTGCCCAAGAGCAAGTGATGTCGGAGCTTCCCCAGGATCCGCTCTTCGGGGCGGCGGTCCTCAAGCTGTCCTTCCTCCTCAAGGGCAGGGCGGACGAACCGGGGTTCAGGGTGGTGTACTACGGGGCGCTCAAGGATCTCGGGCTGGTCAATAGCCAAGTCGACGCGTACATCGCGCAGCACCGCGCCCTGCTCGAGGCGCACATCCGCGGCAAGAAGGACGGCTAGCTTTGGACGGGCGGGGAGACACGATCGCCGCCATCGCCACAGCGCGCGGGGAGGCGGCGCTGGGCATCGTGCGCGTCTCGGGCCCGGCAGCCGCGCAGGTGCTCGAACGGATCCTTCACCGCAGGCGCGCCGCGCAGGCACCCCGCCGGATCTGGTTCGGCCGGGCGTGCCACCCGGTCACGGGCGAGCCCATCGACGACGTGCTGTGCTTTTTCTGCCCTGGCCCGGACACCGCGACGGGCGAGGACACCGCCGAGATCCAGGGACACGGCGGCCCCCTCGTCATGGCCCGGCTGCTCGAGGCCGCGCTCGCCGCCGGGGCGAGGCCCGCTGGGCCTGGGGAGTTCACGTTCAGGGCCTTCCTGAACGGCCGGATCGACCTCACCCAGGCCGAGGCGGTCATGGAGCTCATCGGCGCCCGCTCCGAGAAGGCGGCGCGCCTGGCCCTCGCACACCTCGAGGGCGGCCTGGGAGAGGCCCTCTCGAAGCACCTCGACCGTCTCGTCGCCGCTTCGGCGCAGGTGGAAGCCTCCCTCGACTTCCCGGACGAGGACCTGCCGCTGGTCGAAGTCCGGGACCTCGCGGACGCGCTGCGAGAGGTGGCTCGCGACCTCGCGCGCTCGGCCGATTCCTTTGCGCTCGGCTCCCTTCTCACACGCGGGGCCATTGTCGCCATCGTCGGGCCGCCGAACGCGGGCAAGTCGAGCCTGCTCAACGCCCTGAGCCGTTGCGACCGCGCGCTGGTGGACCACGAGCCCGGCACGACCCGCGACCCGATCGAAGCGCATGTGGAGCTGGGTGGCATCCCCTTGACACTAATCGACACGGCCGGGCTGCGACCGGATCCGGGCCGTATCGAAGCGCGCGGCATGGAGCGTACCAAGCGGGCGGCGCGGGGCGCCGACCTGGTCCTGCTCGTGTTGGACGGCGCGGACGGAGACGGAGCGATCGGGGACGGCCCTGGCCTCGCGATCGGAGCGGGCCAGCGTGGGCTCGTCGCAGTCAACAAAAAGGACCTGCCCGGCTGGCGCGATCGGATCCCGGCCGGATGGGAGGACGCGCCGCGGCTCGGCGTGTCGGTGCTGAAAGACGAAGGGCTGCCCGAGCTCGTCTCGGCTTTGTCCCGCGCCCTGTGCGGCGACGTCGATCCGCAGGCCGCGGTCCTGACGACGAGGAGGCAACACGCGGCGGTGAGCCTCGCGCTGCGCCACGTGGAGTGCGCCGTCGCCGGTCTCGAGCGGCGCGCCGACATGGAGCTCGTCGCGGCGGATCTCAGATGGGGAAGGGATGCCCTGGCGGACCTTCTCGGTCGCTCGGCGACCGACGAGGTCGTGGCGGCGATTTTCTCGACCTTCTGCCTGGGGAAATGACGACGCCCTTCAGCCTGCGCCGCCGCGGGCTTTAGACCACGCCGCCGGATCCTGGCGCCACTCGGAGATGACGGCTTCATCCGCGGCCGAGAGGTGGCCGCCCTTCGCCGCTTCCTCGACGAGGACCTCGAAGCTCGTGAGCGTGGCGAGCGGGAAGCCCATGTCAGCAAAAGCGCGCACAGCCTTGTCGAGCCCGTAGGTGAAGATGGCCGCGACGCCGATCACGTGCGCGCCGGCCTCGGCCAAGCCCTTCGCCGCGTCGACCGAGCTGCCGCCGGTCGAGATCAGGTCCTCCACGAGCACCGCCGACTCCCCCTGCCGGATCCTCCCCTCCACGCGGTTCTCCTTGCCGTGTCCCTTGGCCGAGCCGCGCACGTACACCATGGGCAGGTCCAGCAGATCGGCGAGCCAGGCCGCGTGCGGAATCCCGGCCGTGGCCGTGCCCGCGACGACCTCGGGCTTCCATCGCTCGCGCTCGAGGAGCGCGGCAAAGGATCTCGCCACCTCGCGCCGAAGCGAAGGGTACGACATGAGGAGCCGGTTGTCGCAGTAGATGGGCGACAGTCGGCCCGAGGCCCAGGTGAACGGAGGATCGAGGCGCAGCGTTACCGCACCGATCTTGAGAAGGCTCCTTGCGATGTCTCTCTCCATGACGCTCTCCTCCTTGGACGTCCTTTAAGGCGGCGGCACGAACGGGCTCGACCTATGGCGCCGGCCTCTCGTAACGGGCGAGGTCGAAGATCACCTCGCCGTCAACGCGCGCGGAGAAGATCACCTTCCTGCGGATCATTCCCACGCCCGCCGCGAACCACATGGTGTCCTTGCGGTAGGGCTCGGCCGTGAAAGCGTCGAGCACGGGTCTCCCCTTCATTGCGATCGAGACCCGCCCGAGCCAGAAGACCCGGAAGGCCTTGAAGATGCCGGCCGGAACCACGATCTCCTCGAGGTCCTCGACCGTGCCCCTGTCCTTTTGCGTGGCCACGGCCGGACCCGCGATCTGTCGCCCGCCGAATCCGCGAGAGTGGTACGTCACCTCGCGAACGTACTCGGCATTCCACACGCTCCCCACGCTCATCTTGGCGCTCTCCGGCAGGAACACGCCGCGCGTCTCGGACGGCCTGTTGCCCAGAAACTCAAGTGGCTCGACAAAGGGAACTCCGTCCGGACGGATCGTGTCGCCGTCGAGCCAGATGCTCGCCTGCTGCGGGCGATCGGTGAAGCCGACCCCGAGGATTCCGGGCTCTTCCCCCATCGGGGCCTTGGCGATCTTGAGGACCCACTCGCGGGCAGGCACGAGGTCCTTGGGCCCGCGCACCACGTACGTCCACGAGCTGCCCTCGACGAGCGGGAAGAACTTGTGAGGGATCCCGTCGGCCGGCGACGAGACGACCGGACGCCTGTCCGCGGACGGCTTGCCGGCGTCGTTCGCGGGCGGTTGCTTGTGCGGCACGGGTGACGACACGGGGCGCAGCGCGTCGTTCCTGCCCGGCGTGTCCTTGCCGCCCTTGCCTCCCTTGTCCCCCGAGGAGGGGATGAGAGCCAAGCCGACGAGGACGACTGCGATGACGATGAGCGCGATGTCGCTGGTCTTCACGGACACGTTGTCCCCTTTGTTCCTGGGGGCATTGTAGCTCGGCTCGGGTCGGATAGGAACCGGAAGAGAGCGTGAAAGGCTATTGCACCGCCTCGCACGTGGCGCAGGACCCCACGCCGCCATCGATCGTGTCGTCAGGCCATGTCTGGCTGGGGCTGCTGGTCAGGTTGCGGCAGTCGAACTTATTATCGGGAGAAAGCCCATCGGCCACACCCGAGATGCACATCTTGTCCTGCTCCGGCTCCTGGCAGAACGCGCTGCACGGTTCCATGCAGTTGCCCCAATCGATGAGGCAGTTGCAGCAAAGGGAGAGCATGAACGGGTATTCCGGCGTCTGCACCTCGGTGCCGCCGTTGGTGTGGCCAAGGAACCGGATGACAGAGTACACGCTGCCGAAGCTTCTCGACGAGATTTCCTCCGACACCTGTTGGATCACCTGTTGCGATTGCTGCCCGAGGAAGACGATCTTCATGTAGTCGTCGTAGGTGTAGTCCTCGAGAAGCTTGCAATTGAACTGGGTCGCAAGCTCCCTTACGACGGTCTCGGGCAGCGCGTTCCCGAACACGATGTCCGAGCTCTCGGGCTCGATGTACAGAGCGTATTGGAAAAAGTTGTTCTGGTCGCTCGTACCCACGATCGCCCCGTCCGCGGTCTCCACGTAGACCTCCATGCCCTCCACGAAGATCCCGTCCGTCTCGGCCCTCAGGTTCTCGGTCTGGTCTCGGACCATGGCCTTATTCGTAACCTGATACCATCCGGCGAATCCCTGGCCGAAGGCTAAATCTAAATAGCCTTCATGTGCAGGGGCGTCGCCGGTCGTTGAGGTGCACTCCGGCGGAGCGGCCTGCACTTTCATGTGCTCCACGTAGAAAGTGACCTCGTTGTCCGCGCAGCCCGCAGCGAGCGCCGCTCCGACAATCATGACGAGAAGGATGGTTCTAGTCATGCTCCACCTCTTTCATCCCTTCTACCTTTCGAAGGGCCTCGTGACGTTCATTGTAGCATCTTCCGGACATCGTCTCACCTCACTGTCCGATGCTCTCGGCCCGGTTGACGATCCGCGGCGTGATGAAGATGAGCATCTCCGAGCGCCGGTCGGAGTCGGCGCGGCTCTTGAAGAGCCAGCCGATGATCGGGATGTCCGCGAAGAACGGGACCTTCTTGTAGCTCATGCCCGTGTTGCGCGTGAAGATCCCGCCGATGACGGCCGTGTGCCCGTCGTTGACGAGGAGCTCGGTCTCCGCCGCGCGCTTCAGGATGGTGGGATCTCCTCCCGCGCCCTTGTTGTTGAAGTCGGGCTCGTCGCGCGTCATGCTGAGCTCGAGCAGCACGGATCCGTCGGCGGTCACGTGCGGCGTGACGGTCAGGGACAGCTTGGCCTCCTTGAACGACGTCTGGACGCCCTGGGCCGAGACCTGGCTGTACGGGATGAGCGTGCCCTGCTCGATCTTGGCTTCCTTGTTGTCGAGCGTCAGGATCTTGGGCGAGCTCAGGATGCGCAACGTGCCGCTGTCCTCGAGGGCCGAGAGCCGCAGGTTCAAGTTGGCGTTATTGGCGATCGATCCGAGCGTGATGCCGAGCGCGCCGCCGGATCCGGTGCCCACGGCCGCCGGCAGGTTCACCGCGAAGTTGGGGTTCGGGCGTCCGGCCGCGGTGGGGCTCAGACCCATGATCGGAGCCTTGGAATCCGTCGCGCCGCCGGCCACACCGACCGTGCTCGGAAAAGCGAGGCCGGTGGGATTCGCGGTTGCGGAGCTGGCCGAGAAGTCTCCACCCCACTGGATGCCGATCTCCCTGGCGTACGTGCTCGTCGCCTCCACGATGCGCGCCTCGATGAGGACCTGGGGCGTCTGCGTGTCCAGGTTGCGCATCAGAAGCTCGATCTGGTCGAGGTGGGCCGTCGTGTCACGCGCGATGACGACATTCGTGCGCTTGTCCACTGAGAGGTTGCCGCGCTCGCTGAGAAGATCCTTGGCCTGCGGGCTCAGCTCCTCGGCCCGCGCGTACGAGACCGGGATGAGCCGCGTCTCGAGGGGCTCGAGCGCCATGTTCTGCTTGCGCCGCGCGATTTCCATCTCGCGCTCCTTCTCCAGCGTCGTGAGAGGTGCCACGCGGATGAGGTTGCCCTCGCGCACCATCCCGAGGTGCTTCGCCTGGAGGATCACGTCGAGCGCATGGTCCCACTCCACGTCGCGCATGCGGATGGTCACCTCTCCCGACACGTCGTCGGCGGTGACGATGTTCACCTGGCCAACGTCCGCGAGCAGGCGCAGGATGTTGTGGATGTCCGCGTTCTTGAAGTCGAGGTCGATGTGCCGTCCCGTGTACCTCTTCTTCTTTCCGTCGTCCCCGATCGTGCCGGTCGCGGCGTACGCGGCGGTGCGCTCGAGCGGGGATTCGTAGGCCTGCGCGTCCTCTTTGAGAACGGTCTTGGTCTTGTCGCCGATGGGCGTTATGGCCTCGGGCGGCTTGGGAGCCGCGGCCTTGGGCACAAACGTCCAGACGATCTCGTCGCCCTGCCGCGCGACGGAGCTCGTCACCGGCCCGTCCGCAAAAACCTCGATCTTGACCTGATCGCCGTCCTTGTAGGAGCTGACCTTCCTCACGACGCCGCCGAAGCCGGACACGTCCAAAGTGCGCTCAAGCGTCGGCTTGAGATCCGCCTTCCGCATGAAGATCGTGGCCTTCCCGGTCGGCCCCATGCTCGTGCTGTACTCGAGCGGCCGGTTCGTCTTGACGACGACCCGCTGTCCGTGCCCATCGGCGACGAACCTCACGTCCGTGACAAGCGCCGCGCTCGTCACCTCGGCGACCGCCTTGGCGGGGGGCTGCTTGTCGCCGTTCATCTCGGCCAGCCGCTTGACGCGCAGCTCCTCCTGGGTCGACTTACCCGTCTGCTTCGTGGCCATGGCGGCCTTCACTTCCGCGAGCTCCTTCTCGGCCCCGGCGGCACGCTCGTCGGCGCTCTTGGCCTTTGTCTCGGCGCTCGCGACCCGCTCTTCCGAGCGCGTGGCGCGCTTCTCCGCCTCGGTTGTGGCGGCCTGGGCGGCCGCGAGACGTTCCTCCGCCTTGTTCAACGCAGCTTGCGCAGCGGCCACCTTCTCGTCCGCGCGCCGATCCGCCTCGGCCTTGCTGGCCTCGGTCTCGGCCCGCAGGCTCTCCATCTTCTTCTCGGCCGCATCCTTCGCGGCGATCGCGCGATCGGCCATCTCCCGAGCGATCCGCGCCGAGCGCTCCGCCTCGGTGCGCCCCGCCTCGGCCGCCGCCAGCTCCTTCTTCAACCGCGACTCGATCCGCGTCAGGGCTTTCGAAGCCTCTTCGGAGGCCTGCGTCGTGCTCCCCACCCGCGCCATGGCGGCCGCGAGCGCGCCCTTCGTTTCCGCGCGCGCCCTCTCGGCATCGGCCAACCTTTCATTCGCGTCCTTGGTCTCGCGCTCACGCGCGTTGAGCACATTAAGAAGCTCCGCCCGCTGCCCCTCGGCCGCCTTGCGGTAGTCCACGGCGGCCTTGCGCTGAGCGGTGAGCGCCTCCTTGAGCCGGGTGTCGGCCATGGCCGAGACCGCTGCGCTCTCCGTGGCGGTCAACTTGGCCCGCGTGGCCTCGTTTTCGGCGGCGACGCGCGCCTCGTCGGCCGTGCGCTTCGCCTGTTCGGCTTTTGCGAGATTCGCCTGACTGTCGGCGAGCCGCTTCTCGAGGTCCTCGCGCCGCTTCTGCTCCACTTGCGCGGCCGAGGCCGCCTTATCGACCTGGGCGCGCAGCCGTGCGACCTCGGCTGCGGCGCGCTTCGCCTCGGCGTCACGGCTCGCCCCGTCGCGCGAGGTCCTCGCCTGCAGCTCCGCGGTGGCCGCCGCCAGCCGGGCACGCGCCTCCTCGGCCTCGCGCCGCGCGGCCTCAGCCTCGGAAGCCCGCGCAGCGTTCTCTGTCTTGAGGCGCGAGACCTCGTCGCGTGCAATCGCGGTCTCCGCCTTGGCCCTCTCCATGTCCGCCGTCGTCCCGCCGCGCACCGGCGCCTCTCCCTTGGCGGCCGGCGCGCCCGTCAGCACGATGACGAGGTCGTTGCCCTTGGTGGCCATCCGGTACGCCGCGTCATCGCGGAAGTTGATCATCACGCGACTGACCGGCGTCTCGTTCGACGAATACTGGGACACGGCCAATCCTTCGACGAGCCCCGTTTTCGTGTCGAGCAACGATGGCAGGCTTCGCGCCTCGGCGTCGGCCAGATCGACCACGAGCCGTTTCGGCGAGGACAGCCTGAAAGCCGTGTAGCTCGGACGGGCTGAGCCCACGACGGTCACCGTCGTCTTGCCGCCCTGCTCGACCACCTTGACCTCGCGGATCTGGTTCGAGGCGTCGGCGCGAGCCGCTGCACCGCTTGCCGCGAATGCGACAGCGAGAGCCACGGCCAATCCTCTTGCCACCATTTTTCGGCTGTTTTCGGACCGTGTCATCGTACTCTCCTTGGCCCTGGTGGACTCCACGACCCTGGTCTTGTAGGGCCGTGTGTCTTTCTGTACACCTCTATCCTACATGAGCCCGCGAGCTGGTCCAAATTTTCGGCTGCTTTTTTTCGCGCTATTCGCGGGGATGAAGAGGCAGGAAGCGGGTCACGTCCGTGGCCTTGGTCGTCGGATCGTCGCGCACGAGATAAATGCCCCGCTCTTCTTCCTTGCCGCTGCCGTGGATTCGGGACACCCTCCAGTTGACTTGGATCTTCTCGCCGCCCGTTCCGCCGCGGTCGATCCAGTCGGCCTTGCCGACGTAGTCGCCTATCTTGAGCACGAACCCCTCCCCGCCGGGCGTGACGACCATGCCGCGCGGATCGCCGATGTTCGTGATGATCGCGACCAACCTGAGCTCGGAAACGTCGTACTCCTTGAGCTTGATCTCGCGCTGGACTCCCTTGTTGGACTCCTCCTGCTGCATGATGACGTCGAGGAAGGGGCGGAACGGATCGCGGTGCTTCCCGCTCTCGATGAAATCCGACTCCGCGAGCCGCGGCAGGTGGAGGCCCTTCTTCTCACCCGCGGCCTTGTTCTGCTCGACGAGCCCGCTCTTCCTCGCCAGTCTCTCCTTGGCGTCGATGGAGCTCATCCCGGGCCGCACCTGTGTGGTCGGCGCGCGATAACCCTGGTCGTCGTCGTCGCCGCACGACATGATGAGGACCATGCTCGCCGCGAGCCACGGCATGATCGCCGACACCCGCTGGTTGACCACCGGCCTCATGCTCCCCCCTTCCTGGCATTCGCGCCGCCCGGATCGACGGCCCGGAAGGTGGTGGCCATGACCGCCGCGTCGATCGTGACCGCGGACTCGTCCATCGTCGCCCCCGTGAAGTTGATGTTCTCGATGTTGATGATCCGATCGAGGTTGCCGACCAGGTAGAAGAACTTCGCCAACTGGTAGTAGTTGCCCCGTATCCTCAGATCAACGGGGATGCGGGCGTAGTATTGCGCTGGTTGCTCGACCATCGGACGGATCGACAGGATCTCGATCCCGACGAGCTCGGCCTGGGCGTTCAGGTCGGCGAGGAACGAGGACATCTCAGCGTCGGGCGGCAGGGTCCTGATCTGCTTGGAATAGGCCTTCTTGAGCTCGTCCCGGTTGCGCCGATCCTGGTCGTACGTGGCCTTCCTCTTCTCGGCCTCCTTGAACTTGGCCGTCAACGACTCGTACTCGGCGCGCAGACCGTCGAGCTCCTCGATGACGGGGCTGTAGTACACGAACCAGTACCCGGCCGCGAGAAGCAGAAGCATGAGGAGCAGAACCGAAAGCTTCTTGGCCAGCGGAACCTTGGTAACCTGTTCGAGAATGTCCATTCTCGCTCCTTGGCCTCCCGGCGCTACTGGTAGCGCACACCCACCGTGAGGACGAAATGCACCACCGGAGCCGCACCCTTGGGGTTGAAGTTCTTCATGGGAACCCGGGGCCCATCCAGGTTCGTCGACACCAGCTGGCTCGAGACGAAGAAGTCGGACAGGGAGATCCTGCGCAGGAACTCGGCCACGTCCTCATGGGTGAGGGCCTGCCCCACCAGGGTCACCTTGCGGTCCTTCTCTTGGAACGAGTCGATCCACAACCTCCTCGTGTCCCAGCTCTCGTCGTAGCCGGCCGCCGGATCGACCTGGATCATCTGCTGGTAGCGCTCCGGGTTGATGTGCGGACGTCCTTCCCTGCTCAGGATGTTCGAGAGCTCGAGCATGACGAAGACCGGACCGGAGCGGGCCGCGTGGAGCTCGTCGATCGCCCTCTGGCGCTGCTCGAACTCGGCGATTTCGGCCAGGATCTGGCTATGATCCTTGATCTGCTGCTCGATGCGCGTGACGCTGGCCGAGACGATCTCGTTCTTGTTGCGCTGCTGGTCCACCTCGTCGGTGGCGTTCATGAGCAGCACGACGAAGACGGCGATCTCGGCGACCATGGCCGCCAGGCCGATGAAGATCTGGTTGCGCCCCGCCTCGCGGCGGCGGTCCTGCTTGATCGGCAAAAGGTTGACTCTGATCATTCAGACTCGCTCCTTTTGCTTGCGAAGCGCGAGGCCGAGGCAGATGGAAGCCTGCGGCGCCTGGGTCTTGAGCACCTGGGGATCGAACTGGCGGTGATCGTAGAGCACGCGGCGGAACGGATCGAGCGGCTCCACCTGCACGCGCGACCTGCGCTCGATGGCCGATCGGAGATAGGGGATCTTCGCCGTCCCGCCCGTGAGGAGGATGCGCTCGACCTCGCCACGGTTCGTCGTGGCCATGTAGAAGTCGAGCGACCTCTGGATCTCGCCCGCGAGGGCGTCGACCACGTTCCTGATGATCCCGTCGACCTCCTGGGGGATCACCTCCTGCGAGTCGAGGCTGCCGCCGGCCTTGTAAGCCTCGGCCTCGTCGTGACTCACCTGGAGCTGCTTCTGGATCTCGTCGGTGATGGAGTTGCCGCCGTTGCTGATGTCGCGCGTGAACTGGGAGACCGAGCCTTGAACGATGTTGACGGTTGTCACGGACGCTCCCACGTTGAGCAGCGTCACCGTCTCCCCCTCGTTGTATCCGTAATTGACCTCGTAGACGTTCTGCAGCGCGAAGGAGTCGATGTCCACCACCATGGGACGCAGCCTGGCCTGTCGCACCACCTCGACGAGATCCTGGATCTCCTCCTTCTTGGCGGCGACGAGGAGCACGTCCATCTGCCCCACCTCGGGGTTCTGCCACAGGATGTTGTAGTCGATCTCCACTTCGGAGATCTCATACGGGATGTGCTGCTCGGCCTCCCACTGGATCTGCTCCTCGAGCTCGTCGCGCTTCATGAGGGGCAGGTTGAGCTTCTTGATGATGACCGAGTTTCCCGAGATGGACACCGCGACCTCGCGCTGCGAGATCTTGAGGTCCCGGAAGATCTTTGCCAGGGCGTCCACCACCGCACCGCGGTTCATGACGTGCCCATCGACGATGGACTGCGGGGGGAGCGGTTCGATGCCGTACTTCATGAGGTGCACGCCCTTGCCCGACTCCCGGACCTGGATCACCTTCACGGCCGAGGTGCCGATGTCCACGCCCACGAGATTCTTTCCTTCGAACGGCATTTATTCTTCCTTGAATACCTTGTGCCGGTCGTTGAGCTTGAACCCGAGCGCCTTGAGAATCTTGCGTTTGGTGTCCATTCGACATCCATAGCCGTTCTCGATGCGGTCGATGGTCAGGACCGACAGCCCCGCCTTCCTGGCGAGCTCGGCCTTGCTCATCATCTGCTCGAGCCGGTACTCGCGCAGATTGTTCGCCACGATCTTGCGCCCGTGCTTTTCCTCACGGGGCCTCGCCTGGCCCCGATGTTCCTCCTTGGCCGCCGGCGAGGCGACCGCCTTCTTCTCTTCCCTGGCCGGTTGGGGTTTCTTCTCGTCCTTGGCAGAAGAGAGGTCGTTGCGCGTGTCATCAACGCCGGGACCGACTGCTCCGTCCGGCTGGCGAACGACTTCGCTTCCCTGCTGCGCGTTCTTGCTCTTGTCGTTTTCTTCCATGCTCCAGCCGCCGGGTTCCCCTCTCAATCAATGAGAAATCAATAACAAAATTTTCGTAAAAAGTTAAAAAATGTCAAGATAATTACATATAATTCACAGATAACTATGCATTGTATTCCGCTTTGTCCATTTGTTCCATATCGGTTATTGCTGTGACATAAAAGTTATTCATAACGGCGGCGGCTTGAAGACGCACGCCGGGCCTCCTGCTTCTTCACACAGTGTCTCTCGTATCGCGCGCGGGGTCAAAAAAACTGACAAATCACGGAATTTCAATGGGTTGGACACTTCGCAAGCCGGTTATTGGTCGTTCATATACCCGAGGTTCCTGAGCTGGGCGGCCGCATCGCTCGTGAGCTCGCCGCTGCGCGCCTTGGCCGCGCCCTTGCGCGCGGCTTTCTGGTGGGCGTCGAGGAGGCGTCCCGCCTCAACGCAGGTGGCCTTCGAAGACCCGGTCAGGTCGATCTTTTCGCGCGGATCCGTGTCGGTCCGGTAGAGCTCCACGGGCTTGAGGCCCCGCGGGTTTTTCTCGTTCGCCAGGATGAGCTTGTTCTCGGCGCCGTCCTTCACGTAGCGGATCGACGAGAGCACGTTGCCCTCGTGATCCTCCTCGGCGTAGACCGGCGTACGCGCCTCGCGCGGCGCAGGCGCCCCCTGCATCTCGGCCGGAACCTTGAGACCCGCGTTCTCGATCACGAACGGCGCCACGTCGAGCAGGCGCATCCAGTCGGAGACGCGCGCCCCGCCCGCAGCGCCGGAGCTTTTCGGGAGCTTGGCCACGAACGGCACGCGCACCTGCTCGTCGTAGAGCGTGCTGCCGTGCCAGAAGCCGCCGTGCTCGGCGAACTCCTCGCCGTGATCGGCCACCACCACGACCATCGTCCGGTCGTAGAGACCGCGCGTGCGCAGCCCGTCGAGGAACGCGCCGAAGCTCTCGTCCCAGTACTTCACCTCGCCCGCGTACAGCCCGCGCATCTCGGGAGCGCGCGACGGGTCGGGGTTCTCGTTGCCGCGGCGCGCGATGCCGTAACCGTCAAAGGGGTGGCGGAAGTACGGGTCGTGCGGATCCATGTACGAGATGAACTGGAAGAAGGGCCGATCGTTCATTCGCTTGTCGAGCTGCACGAGGGCGATCCGCGTCACGTCCTCGCCCACCACGTAGTAGTCCGAGGGGACCATGCGGTCGCCCCGCAGCCTGGCCTGCACCTTCTTCAGGATCTCGATCAGGATGAGCTTCGACTGCGCGTCGGAAGACCACAGGGGCAGGTTGGGCGAGAGATAGTGGTACTCGGCGAAGCCCTGCTGGAAGTTGAAGAACGGAGCGAGGTTGTAGTTCGATACCGTGGCCAGGGTCTCGTAGCCGCCGCTCTCCATCACCTCGGCCAGGGTGGTCACCTCGTCGGGCAGGATCGAGCCCTTGTGGATCGCCGTGTGCGACGACGGGTAGCGCCCGGTGAGGATCGTCCCGACAGACGGCCGCGTCCACGTGGCCTGGGCAAAGGCGTTGGCGAAGACCACGCCGTCCCGGGCGAGCGCGTCGAGGTGGGGCGTGAGGCCCCGCGTGTCGCCGTAGACGCCCACGTGATCCGCGCGCAGGGTGTCGCACATGACGAGCACCACGTTGGGCCGGCCGGCCGCGGCCGCCGCGGGCCGCGACTTGGGAACGGTGCCGTTGCCCGACGTGGCCCACAGGAAGATCAGGATCGCGACGATGACCACGTAGTGCGCGAACCCGAGCCCGGGCCTGGCGAGCTTCCGACGATCACCGGAGAACAGGCGCCGCACGCCGAGACAGGACGCCACGCACACTGCGAGCAGCGCTGCGGCGTATGCCGCGAACGCCCCGAGGAATCGCGGGGAGGCGAGCGACGCCTTCTCCTCGAACACGTCCCGGAACAGGAAGAACCAGCCCACGGCAAGCGCGAGGACGAAGAAGATCGAGACCCCGATGGCGGAGCCGGTCACGACACGGGGCGCGGCCGGGCGCTGCACCAGACGCCCGAGCAGGGCCATCGCCGCGCCCACGACCGCTCCCACGAGGCCGCACAAGGGGCCGTAAGTCAAAGCGCCATAGCCGGGGAGGGAGAGATCGATGCCGGCTCCCGAGATGTGCCACAGCCGGGCCGCGTCGACGAACGCCACGGCCAGGCCCGCGAGCAGGCCCGCGGAAAGGCCGGTGAGCGCATAGCCGCGCACCGACGGAGGCTCGAAGTCCGGGACGACCGCGGACGGAAGGGGCTTGTCCTCGATGTCCTCGACGTCCCGGTTCACGGCGTCGCGTTGCGCCTTCATCACCTCGTAGTAGTCGCTCCTGCGCGCGAGCCACACCGGCCCGCCGAGCACGCTGATGATCTCGCCCACCACGTAGCCCGCGAACGCGTAGAGCGCGGCCACGGGCCCGAGGAAGAAGGCGAACACGCCCTCGCGCATGCCGATGCCGGCGATGGACAGCGGCAGGATGGTGGCCCCGATCATCAGGACCGCGGTGGCGAACAGGCCGCTCGCAGCGGGCGCCTCGTGCAGGGCCCGCGACGTGCAGAAGTACATGCCGATCGTGCCGAGGTGCACGCCGAACGCGATGGCGAGCGCCTTCATCAGGTGGCCCTTGCGGTGCTCGTACACAGTGACCGCGAGGATGGCCTTGTCGATGCGGGGCCGCACCGGGCTCGCGGCGGGCACCAGACGCGCGACGAGCAGGCGGATCGCGCCCGGCCGGAACAGCACCACGATCGGCACGAGCATCATGGCCACGAACAGCAGGCTCACGACCACGAGCGGACCCGCGTTCACGTGGCGCTGCGCGAACAGCTCGCGACCCACGGGCACCGCGAGGAGCAGGAGCGTGCCGAGCACGAAGAAGCCGGTGAGCTTCTCGACCACGATGACCGAGATCGAGCGCGCGACCTCGCCCGTGGTGCGCGCGATGTCGTAGGCCCTGTACCCGTCGAGCCCGGACGTGCCGGGCGCGAACGACCCGATGAACCGCCCGATGAGGAACGAGCCCACGAGATGCTTGAGCGGGATCCGGAAGCCCTGACCGTCGAGCAGGACCTTCCAGCGCCAGATGGTGCAGCTCATGCCGAGCGCCTGGACCAGGAAGGCGAGCGCCATCCACGGCGCGGAGATGGACACGCCCCTGTCGATGATGTCCGCGATCTTCCCGTCCGAGAGCATGTGGTTCACGATGAGCGCCACGAGCCCGGTGGAAAACGCAATCTTCGGGATGAAGCGGAGCTTGCCCGGCAGGGCGGCAAAGAGCAGCACGAACAGCCCGACGAGCGCGAAGAAGCCCTTCTTGGCGAAGGCGTTGTTGGCCGCGGCGCGGGCGACCTCGTCGGCCGCCGGGGGCAGGTGCGCCCGGATGCCGAAGGCCTTCCACGCGAAGAACGCGAACATCGCCGCGCCCGCGAGGGCGAGGCCGAGCTTGAGGTGGCGCTTCAGAAATCCGCTCATGCGCTTCGGGTCTCCGTGGTGGGCCGCGCAGCAGGCGGCGTTTCCCCACTTTCGCCCGGGCAACGGGCCCGGGTCAATTCTTCGAGGTTTGTCCGTTCTTTTTTTCACCCGGGGCAGTACCATCGAGACACGAAGACCATGTACGATGGAGGTCAGGTGGGGCACGGGACACAAATCATCGAACAGGGAGAGGGCTGCGGGCGCCGGGCGCCGACCCCGGCCATTCTCGGGGCCGGGCCGGCGGTTCAGGAATGCTCGATGCCTGCCGACTGCGCCCTCCTTCCGCTATCACAAGGGGCGCTCCTCGTGTCGAGGCAATGGGCGATCTTCTGCCGTGTGCCTGCGGAGTCGCTCGATGCGGCGAGGGGCGTGATCGCGGGACGGCTGCCCATCGGCGCGCTCGGCAGGCCGCTCGTCGAGCAGCTCAAGCGGCACGGGTTCTTCGGTCTCCCTCGAAAAGCTCGCTGCGCGATCCCGACCATCAGGTTCCAGATCACCAACGGCTGCAACCTGGCGTGCGAATACTGCTGCACCGGCTCGGGGGGCGCGAGGCCCGACGAGCTGACCGAGGCCGAATGGAGAGACGCGGTGGACGAGGCCGTGTCGTGCGTGGACGGTCCCTTGAGATTCGCCCTGCTCGGCGGAGAACCGCTGCTCGCGCCCTTTGCGGCCGGCCTCGCGTCGTACATCCTGTCCAAGGATCGGCCGCTCGTCCTGTACACCAACGGCAGCCTGCTCGCGATTCCCGGGATCGCCCGGGAGGTGGCCGGCCTCATCCACGCCGGAGCGGAGGTCCGGGTCAGCCTGGCCGGTCCGAGCCGCGAGACGTGCGACCGGCTCTCAGGAAACAAGCGGTTCGACGCCGCGATACGCGGCATCGGCGGGCTCGCCGACTCAGGGGCGCGGGTGCACGTGGATCTCATGCTGTTTCCCGAGACCGTCGACGACACGATACGGCACCTCCCCGCTTTCCGAGAAATGCTGCCCGAGAGCACCCCGCTCACGTTCGGCATCGCGTTCTGCGGCGGTCGCGAGCTCGGACAGCACATGTTTCCGTCGCGCACTCACCTGGAAGCCGCCCTGGACAGGATCTCCCTCGAAGCGGGGCAGGCAATCCCGTGCTGCCTGCCGTCTCCCGTTTCCCACCGGAGGGAAGCCTGCCGCTGTGCCTTCGGTCACGACATGCACGTTCGCAGCGACGGCCTGCTGTTCAACTGCTTCAAGATGGAGGAGCCGCTCGGCTCCATCCGGGAAGAGCCGCTCGGCGTCGTGTGGAGACGCGCCCAGACGGACTGCCGGCCAGCGACCCGCCTGCCTGCGTGCTCGGGTTGCGCGCTCGCGACCCTGTGCGGCGGGGGATGCCGGTCGGAGAACATCCTGTACACCGGGAAAGCGGATCAACCGCTGTGCGGCCCGTGGCGCGTCCGGATCCTGAGCGAGCTGCTCGCCGACGACCGGGTCAGCGCCCTCGAATGGCCCACCATGTACCTGATCAACGAGGCGCGGGCGAGAGGGCTCGAGGCGCCCTCGTGCGCGCTTCCGGCGTTTCCTTCGCGCAACAACGGCACGACGAAAGGATAGGCGGCCATGTCCAAACCGATCACCCTGTGCGTGGAGCTCGAGAACAACCCCGACAGCGAGCGCTATTACAAGTGTACGGCCCAGGTCGGGCGGGACAAGGGCCTCACGATCCAGCTCGACGGAACCATCGGCTGGTGCGCGACGTCCGGGATCGCCTGCGAGCTGTGGGTCTCGCGCGACCAGCGGCTGATGGCCTTCCGTCCGCCGGGCGTCCCTGAGATCCACGTCTCGAGGGCTCACCGGAGAATCCTCCTCGCCGAGAAACAGATGGCGATCCTGCTGCACCGCGACGGGCTCTCGATCGGAGGCCGGTCGTACCGCATCCACATCCACGGGGTCGCCGAGTCGATCCATCCGCCGCGCCTCGTGAAGGTCGTTCGCGCGGCCTCCCTCGCGGCCTCACTGACGCTGGGCGCGGCGTCGCTCGGGTGTGGCGGCCCCGATCCCGCGTCGAAGGACGCGGCGTCCGACGCGGCTCCGACGGATACCGGCACCGGAGATGGCGGGTGCGACGCCGACACCGACACCAGTAGCGACACCGACTTCGATACCGACACAGGGTGTGACACGGACACCGGCACGGACACCGGCGCCACCGATACCGAGACGATGACCCTCGACAGCGGCATCGATGCGGGCGACGACGCCGGCCCGATCGACACCAACGACACGCCTCCGGCCGCCGAGTAAAGCCCGGGTCGGGCCGCACCGGCCTTCCTTTTCCCGACGGAAGCTGTATCATTCTGCGAAATCATCGGCTGAGCGAGGCGACGTGCGACACGAAACACGAAGCACGGAATCGGTGCCGGGATCGCGGTCGAAGATCTCGCGAGACCTCTTCTTGGTGTGGGTGGCGGCGTGTCTCTGCGCCTGTTCCGGCTACAAGGGCTCGACGCGAGAGATTCCGGCCGAGGCCGCGCCGCTTCTCAATGTCGCCTTCGATTCCTACGAGGGCTCGGGCGTGGACGCCGAAAGGATCCGGACGCTGCTTGCGAACGCGCGCGGTTCGGACGATCTGGCGAACACCTTCTCGGGCTCGCTCAGCCCAGAGAACCACGCGAAGCTCACCCACGATCCCCGGCTCGACGCCATCGCGTTCATGACCGCCTCGGCGTTCGGGGAAAACGATACGTCGCCCGCGCGCTCGCTCGTGGAATGGATGCTCGCCAAGCTGGGCATCGCGGGGAGCATCTACTGGATGCCCTCCTCGTGGGCCAAGCACGGCAATCCGCGCGACCGCCTGCGAATCCTGATGCGCGAGCTCGCGCGCCGTTTCGACGGCAGGGGCAACGCGTACGACTTCGGCGCGGCGTGGGCCCAGATCGGATCCGACAAGTGGGCCGCGAGCCTCGTCATCATCGAGAAGCTCGTCAAGTTCCACGATCTGCCGAAGCGCTACGTCCCGGGAGAGAACCTCGTCCTGCGCGGCAGGGTGCTCGTCCCGCAACGGGGTGTCTTCCTCTACATGCATGACGCCGGTCCCGGCGGCCTCGCCACCTGGGTCGACAAGGACGACGACGGCCTGTTCCTGATCAAGGTACCGCTGCCGAAAACACCGGGGCGCTACTTCGTCCGGTTGGAGGTGCAGCGCGAGCCCGGCTGGTGGGACGTGGCGTTCAACATGCCGATCTACGTCGGCATGGACGAACCGCATCGTCCGGACCCCATGATCCTCGCGCCGCCGCAGGACTCCGATCCCGCGACGCAGCGCAAAACGCTTCTCGAGCACTACAACTTCCTGCGGCGCGGCTTCGGCATGTCCGCTCTCGCCTGGGACGAGCCTCTCGCCGAGATCGCGACGGACACGGCCGATCGAGCCGTGGCCCCCTGCTGCCGCACGCCGTTCTGGCCGTCGCGCGAGATGCGCGACCGGGGCATCCGGCCCGCCTCGTACCTGAGGAACAGCGCCCAGTTCGAGTTCTTCTCCGAAATCGCCTGGGGAACCCTCATCGATCCCGCCACCTACCGTCTGGTCCTCGATGATCGTTTCGATCGATTCGGCCTGGGCCTTGGAGAACGGCGCGTGGAAAGCTACCGCAGGCGTGTCGCGAGCCAGTACTTCGCCGCGTCCCGCCCCGCACGTCTCGAGCTCCCGGCGGACGCCGCGCGGGCGCTCGACGTAAAGATGCCCGCTTACGATGATCTCTCGGCGCGGGAAAACGCGGTTCCGTCGGATCCGCGGCTGCTCGATCTCGGCAGGCGCTACGCCGAGGCGCTCGCGGAACGCATGGGCGCGGTGGTGCAGCACGATCCGGCGCTCGACGTGCTCGCGAGGCTCCATGCCGTGCTCGGGGACGTCAACGGCGAAATGGAGCAGGAGGTGCTTTGGAAGCTCGGCGTGGTGGGCAGGGTGACCCGTGTCACGAGAAGGGTCGTGCGCGCGGACGAGGTGGCCCCGTTCACCGTGGTCGAGCTGGCCGAGTCGCGCGAGTGCTGCCGGCCCCGACCGAAGGGGGGGCGCGCTCCCAAGGGCGAGTACCTGCTCGGCATCGGCCGCAAGCCGCTCGCCAACGGCTTCGAGGCCGAGTCGATTGTTCTCATAGAGCGCAGCGTCGTTCTCGATGAGCCGCTCGCCAAACGCCACGAGCCGCTGACGGAAATCACGCTCGCAGGACGCCTTTTCAACGGCGCGAGGCAGGTTCACGCCTACGAGGATCATGGGGGCAAGGCGATAACGATCGTGAACGTCCCGGTCTCGGAAGACGGCCGCTTCGTCGTGAAGCTCCTTGCGGCGCCCGAGCCGGGCCGCTACTTCGTCCAGCTCACGACGGAGGAGATGGATGTCGACAAGCGGAGCATGGACATCGATCGCTACGAGCGCAGCGTGATGCTCCTGCCGATCTGGGTCGCCTCGGACGAGCCGTCTGAGATCGAACAGTCGGCGCTCGATCCGCCCCCCTCTCCGACGGACGAACGAACGTGGCCAGAGCGCGTGCGAGCGATCTACAACGAAGCCCGGGCCGCAGCAGGCCTTCCGCCGTTCGGCGCGCACAGGTGGGCCGGGCTCATGCTCCGGGATTTCGACCGGCGCCTGAGACAATCCTTCGACGCCGCGAATTTCGGAGATCTCGCGGCACGTCTCAAGGAGAACGGCGGTGGGATCCTCACGGCGCTGGGCGGCATTCCGGCGGACCAGCACCTCGAGACGGCCGTGCGATGGTCTCTCAACTCCCCGATGTGGCGCTCGAACGTGCTCGACGACCGC
>JAQTNF010000048.1 GCA_028713995.1 Deltaproteobacteria bacterium
GCCGGTCTGCCCTCCCTGCGGATCGCACGGCAGCTCGGTGTCCGTGTCGCTGTCCGTGTCGCCGCCGGTATCACCGTCGGACCCGGCATCGCCGCTGGAGCCGGTATCGTCGTCGGCCGCGGTCTCGCAGCCCGTCCCCACCGCGCCAAGCATCAGGAAAAGCGTCATCAGAAAAACCAGCCTGTTCATGTGATCGTTCTCCTCTCCCCTGGTTAAGGATGCCCCCCTCCACACATGTACCTATGTGCGTTTTCGTCACCGACCGGACGGCGGAAGTCCCTCGCACAGGAGCTCCTCGTCGAAGAAGACTCCCATGAACAGCACCTCGGAGGTGCCTACGTCGACGAGGGCGGCCTGCGCGAGCCGTTCGTCGCCGTTGCGGCAGCGGTCGTAGCCCTGCACGCGCCGCACGAGGTCGTCGGCCTCGCCCGAGGGGCCGTTGCCGGCGGCGGACACGCGCGCGAGCACCGTGGCCGGGCCCAGGCGAGGGACGCGCTCCTGTCCGCTCGATGCGATCCACTCCGCCTTCACCTCGCGCGTCTTCAGGCCGTCGAGGAAGGCCTTCACCTCGGCGCGCGCCGCGGCCAGATCCTGCGGAGCGATGCGCCTGTGGCGGGGCGCGCACTCATCCGCGAGCCCCTGCGCGAGCCTGGCGAGGGCCTCGACGCGAACCATCTCGCCGGTGAAGGACGACGCGAGCGCGGGCAGCACCTCGGCCACGGACCGGCTCGCGGCGTCCCTGATCTCTGCTGCGAAGTCGCGCATGTCCTGCGCCGGGCATCCGTTCGGGACGACCACGGCCGGATCCTCGAGCAGGCCGATGATGCCTCCCGCTGAGAGGAAGACGCGCGGCGCGACCGCGCACTTGCCCCCAAGGCACGGCTCGAACCGGGCGAGGAGGGCGCCGTAGCCCTCGGCGCAGCGTTGCCCCGGATCGTCGGGCGCGAGCTCGTTCTTCAAGCGCGCGAGCTCGTCCTTTAAGAACGGCAGGGCCTTCTTCATCTGCCGCCCGAAGGCGTTCGTGAGGGCCGCGTCGGCCGCGTCCACGTACGGCGCGAAGAAGGAGTCGCGGCTGCCCGTCGCCTTCGACAGGTCGGCATCGAGCGCCTGGCAGCCGCCCTGTTTGGACTCGCGCAGGGCGCGCAGCTTCTGGTCGTCGACCTTGATGCGGCGCACCGTGAGCACGGCCTGTGCGCCCTTGAGGGCCTGCCGCTTCTGCAGCCAGTCGGTGTTGAGCGGGTGCTCCTTGGGCAGGAAAACGGGCCGGCCCAGGACGTCGGTGCCCGCGGGCTCCATGGTGACGCGGTACGGGATCTCGCCGCGCTCCTCGAGCAGGCCGTCGAGCGTGGCGCGGGCGCGGGCCACGACCTTGGTGTCCGGCGCGGCGGCCTTGACCATGTCGAAGACGCGTTGCTCCGAGGCCGAGTCGTCCATGCCGCGGCCCAGGATCATGGCCACCGTGCTCCTGTCCGACAGGGCCTTGGCCAGCATGCCGCCCATGCCGCTCCCGATGGTGGCGGGTGTCCACTCCTCGTCGCCCGAAGGGATCGGGAAAGTGCCCGACGGCGTGGGAAGGGCCACCTCCATTTTCGTCGCCTCGGGCCTGGGCGTTGTCGCTCCCCTCGTGTTTCCCCCGCCGCACGCGGCGAAAAGGACCGCTGCCGCGATTGCCGGAGCCACGCGCGATGCCAACCTCATCTCGACACCTCCTCACGGTGCTTCGGATCCCCTCGATCCAGGAAAAGCCTACCGCGCTCATCGACGGGTGTCGAGGTTTTGAGATGGAACGTTTGGAAGATAAAAGTATTAATAATATGAAACTTACTAATATTGGATGATAAAATATATACAAGATGGCAAATGCCAAACCGCCCCACTTGCGTGCCAGCGAGACCGTGACCTTCCGGCTCACGCTCGACGACCGGCGCCTCATCGAGCACGTGGCGCAGCTCGAGGGCAAGACCCTCACCGATCTCGTGCGCGGTCTCGTCTCGGCGCGTGCCGGGGCGCTTGGCGTGCGCGAGGTTCCGGAGCGCGCGGCGCGCAGGCGGCCCGGAAGGCCCAAGACGGTGAAAGCGCCCGTGGCGGCGAACGAAGGGACGGGTCAGACGAGTCGGACGAGTCAGACCGATTGGACGGAGGACAGACCATCGATGATCCCGGCCATGCCGGATAGGCGCGTCACAACGTTCGGCGATCTCTCGGCGCTCTTCACGGAGCGCTTTTCGGATCGGGCCGAGGGCACGCAGCGCGAGCTGGCCGACACGATCGCCCTGCTCGCGAGCGACGCGCACGGCGCGCCCCTCATCGCGTCCGGCACGCCGCTTCGCGAGCTGACCTCGGCGCGCCTGCACATGGTGCGCGAATCCGTGGATTCCATGGATCTGCGCCTGACGCGCAAGAACCTCATCATGAGCCACCTGCGCATGATGATGCACTTCGCGGTCAAGCAGCCCGAGGTGGCGCTCGACGTGAACCCCGCGCTCGATCTCGGCCCGTTCGCCAAGGGCGAGGACTCGGGTTAGGGCACGTACCGGTAGTACTCGATCCCCATGTCTTCAAAGTCGGGCGTGCGCGTGGCGCCGACGCGGTCGATGATGAACTCGCGGGAAGGCTCGTAGGGCGGGCAGGGGCCGGACAGGCCGTCGTGCAGGGCCTCGTACTCCTCGCGGCGCAGATCCACGGCGCCCTGAAGCGAGGCCTTGAAGCCAATCCTCGCGGCCGCGTCCCTCCAGCCCGGGACCACCTTGATGAGCATGGCCTCGGCCGCGTCGCCGCTGCCGTAACCGAGCGTGTAGAACGTGTGCCCCGTAAGATCGACGCCCTGGTCGAGGGCGTCCTCGATGCCGGCCGCGATCCACGCCGGGAGCGATCCCGTGTAGATGTTGCCGACCTCGCGCATGGCCTCGGTGCCGAGGTGCATCTTGCGCGCCGCGACCTCCTTGAACTTGGCCGTGTCGCGGAAGAACCGCACAACCTTCATGGCCTCGGGGTAGGCCTCCTTGTTGATGTGGCCGCCGAGCGCACCCTCGAAGAGGTCCGGGTTCGAGGCGGCCTCGGCCCTCATCTTCCCGAAGTCGGCGCCCGAGAGCCTGCACCACTCGGCGAGCTCCGCCAGGTGTTCCGCGTCGCGAGACAGGCCCCAGATGTAGAGCGCGGCGAACACGTTGACCGGCAGCCGGTGGTAGGGCCTGTGGAAGAACGCGCCGTCGAGCCCGTTGTAGAGCGACAGGGCGTCCGTGCGCAGGCGCTGAAGCATGCGGCCCGTGGCGCGCAGGGCCGCGTCCGTGTAACACACGGTGGAGTACAGGCCGTTGAAAATGGGCGTGTCCGTGCTGCGGTGGGCGCCTTCCGGTACGGGCGCCTCGAGGTGACGGCGGTGCGGCTTGCGGAAGTCGACCCCGCGGTACGCCGCGGCGCTTCCGGCGTGGAAGAGGTCGACCGCGTAGAGCCTGGGGTTCGCCTCCACGAGCTGGGCCACGGCGCCCGCTCCCTGCGTCTGCTCGCCCGAGCTGCCGCGCTCGTACTCGGCCACGTCAGCGCTCACCACGATGCCCACGCGGCCGCGCCCGTCGCAGGCCACGTAGCGCAGCGCGCCCTTGAGCGCGTACACGCCCCCCAGGCAGGCGTGCTTGTACTCCGGCACCTCGCAGTGCCGTGAGATGCGCGGCAGGCCCATACCCTCGAGCGCCTCATCGACCATGCCCTTGACCAGGATCGCGCCGGCCGAGTTGTCCGTGCCCGACTCGGTGCCGAGCGCCAGGAAGCCGACGTCGCGGGGGTTCACGCCGTAGGCCAGGATGAGACGCAGCACGGCGTTCGCGGACATGGTGTAGACGCTCTCGCACGGGGAGAGCACGCGGAAGCTCGTGCCCACGTTGTCGCGCACCTTGGGCCACGGGCTGCCCGTCCACGCGCACCAGTCCTTGAGGGGCACGCGCAGGCGCGGAAGGTGGATCGCGAAGCCGCTCACGCCGATGTCCGGCATGCTCGTCGTGTCGTCGGCGCCGTAGTCGCTCAAAAAACACCTCCACCCGGCATTATGGTGCTTGCCCGCGCGGAAGGCCAGAAGACTCGGCTGGCGCGCGTTTTGTTGGCGCGCGGCGACGAACCGTGAGACAAAGCGCGCATGCCATTTTCAAAATTCGGACTGCACCCGGACATCCTGCGCGGCGTCAAGGAGCTCGGCTTCACGAGACCCACGCCCATCCAGAACGACGCCATCCCGCCCGCCATGGCCGGCAAGGACGTGCTCGCCTGCGCCATGACCGGCAGCGGCAAGACCGCCGCGTTCGTGCTGCCGATCCTGCACCGCCTGATCGGCAAGCCGCGCCGCAAGACGCGTGCCCTCGTGGTGACGCCCACGCGCGAGCTCGCCGCGCAGATCGACGAGCACCTGCACCAGCTGGCCGTGCACACGCCCATCTCGGGCGCCGCGGTCTTCGGCGGCGTGGGCATGGGGCCCCAGGAGCACGCGTTCCGCACGGGGGTCGACGTCATCGTGGCCACGCCCGGACGGCTCCTCGACCACTTCCGTTTCCCGTACGCGCAGCTCGATGGCCTCGAGATCCTGGTCCTCGACGAGGCCGACCGCATGCTCGACATGGGCTTTCTTCCCGACATCCGGCGCGTGCTCGCCCACCTTCCGCCGAAGCGCCAGACGCTCTTCTTTTCGGCCACCATGCCCGACCCCATCGTGACGCTCTCGCGGGAGATGCTGCGCTCCCCGGTGCGCATCAACCTGGAGCGCAAGCCCGCGCCCGCGGTGGGCATCACGCAGGCCGTGTACCCCGTGGCGCAGGATCTCAAGAGCCACCTGCTGCTCGAGCTCCTCCGGCGCGGCGACATCAAGAGCGCCCTCGCGTTCACGCGCACCAAGCACCGCGCCAACCGGCTGGCCGACTTCCTCGTGCGCAACGGCATCGCCGCGGTGCGCATCCACGGCAACCGCACCCAGGCGCAGAGGACGGATGCGCTGCGCGGGTTCAAGGAGGGCCGCCACCAGGTGCTCGTGGCGACCGACATCGCGGCGCGCGGCATCGACATCGAGGATCTGTCGCACGTGGTCAACTTCGACGTGCCGCACGTGCCGGACGACTACATCCACCGCGTGGGCCGCACCGCGCGCGCCGAGGCCGTGGGCGACGCCTTCACGTTCGTGTCGCCCGACGAGGAGGCCGATCTGCGCGCCATCGAGCGCGCCGTGGGCAGGCGGCTCCCGCGCGTCACCATCGCCGGGTTCGACTACTCGAAGAAGCCCGAGGGCAGGTTCGAGGTGCCCATCGGAGAGCGCATCGCGGAGATCCGCAAGCGCAAGGCCGAGGAGCGCGCGCGTTCGAAGGAGAAGGCCGAGCGCAAGGCCAAGGCCGAGGCCGAGGCCAAGGCGCGGGCCGAGGGGAAGGCCCGCCGCGTCGCTGAGTCCGGCGGCCGCCCGCCCTCCCGTTCCCGCCGACGGCGGTAGTTGCAGGCGCGTTTTCCGTTATTCCCGCCGCGCCCGGCGATCGATCGCCAAAACCGACGTGATACCGGGCTTCTGGCGGCTCCCGGGCGCCATCCGCGTGCTTGCCGGGCGAGGACGGAAAGTGTTACTCATGACGAGCTTATGGACGACCTCATCGGCAAGGTCATCGATCGCAAATATCGCCTCGTCCGGCTGCTCGGCGAGGGGGGCATGGGTGCGGTCTACGAGGCCGAGCACACCAAGATCAACCGCAAGGTCGCGGTCAAGCTCATGCGTCCCGAGGTCGCCAAGTACCCCGAGGCCGTGAGCAGGTTCATCCGCGAGGCCGAGGCCGCCAGCGCCATCGGTCACCCCAACATCATCGACATCCACGACATCGGCGAGTCCGAGGACGGCACGGTGTTCATGGTCATGGAGATCCTCAAGGGGCAGACCCTGGCCGAGCGCCTCGCGGAGACGGGCAAGCTTCCTCCGGAACGGGCCGTGGGCATCATCCTGCAAGTCCTCTCGGCGCTGCTCGCCACGCACAAGAAGGACATCATCCACAGGGATCTCAAGCCCGAGAACATCTACCTGGCCATCGACGCCAGGATGCGCGAGGAGGTCAAGCTCCTCGACTTCGGCGCGTCCAAGGTGCGCGGACCCGAGGCCGACGGCCTTCGGCTGACGCGGACCGGAACGGTCATGGGCACGCCCTACTACCTGTCGCCGGAGCAGGCGCGAGGCGCGCAGGACCTCAACGAGCAGGTCGACATCTGGGCCGTGGGCGTGGTGCTGTTCGAGATGCTGGCCGGAAGGCCGCCCTACGAGGGCGAGAGCTACAACGAGCTCCTGAGCAGGATCCTCATGAATCCGGTTCCCGACGTGCGCGAAATCGAACCCACGGTGCCCGCGGAGCTCGCCGCGGCGCTCGCCAAGGCGCTTGCCAAGGACCGCAAGGATCGCTACCGCAACGCGGCCGAGATGATCGAGGCGCTGCTTCCGTTCCACGTCACGACGAGCGAGTCCATGACGCCCTCGGCCGAGCGAGTCCTGCGCGACTCGGTCGCGCCGCCGCCTTCGAAGGAAGGACAGAGGTCAAAGCGCACGTTCAAGACGACCACCCCCCTCAAGCCCGAGGCCGCCTCCAGGCCGACCTCGCCCAGACCCGCGGAGGTGAGGCCGGTCGCGCCCGACCTGATCGTCGATACCGCGCCCGACATCGACATCACCGAGATCGAGGTGACGAAGCGGTCGAAGATCGATAAGCTCTCGGGTGCGCCCGACGTCCGGCCGGATCCCAAGGACCTTTCCGTGGAGACGCCGATCGAGCTCGGGCTCTCCGAATCCTCTCCGCTGCTCCTCGCGCGGCCCGCGTCCGCAAGCCGGCCCGCGAACCGACGCATGTGGTACCTGATCGCGGGAGCGGCGGTCGTCGTCGCGGCCGGCATCGCCGTCGGCGTCGCGAGCATGGGCGGCGGCCCGCCCCGCGGCGCCGCGTCGAAGCCGACGGACGTGGCCCGGCCGGCGGACGTGCCGAAGCCCGCGAGGCTTGCGCCCGTCGCGAAACCGCCCGCTTCCGCTCCCGCCCCGGCCGCGCCGATTCCCGGGCGGGTGACCGTGGACTTCTCCTGGTTGCCGCCACAGGCCGCCGTGCGCGTGAACGGCGAGCTCGTGAGGCTGCCGCTCAAGCTCCCGGGCTCCTTGACCCCGGCCACCCTCGAGATCGTTTCTTCGGGCTACGCTCCTTTCAAGCAGGAGATTGTCCCGAACAAGGACATGGTGGTCGCGGTCGCGATGGAGAAGCTGAAAAGCGGGACCAAGCCCGCTCCCAAGGCCTCGCCCAGGCCGCCCAGGAAGAAGCCGGGGACCCCGTTCGCCGAGAACCCCTTTGCCAACTGATCCCGACCCGAAAAATGATGACAGACGCAGTAAAAAACAACCGCTGGGTTATACTAATCTGAAGGAGACTGAGCATGGTCCTAGGAAGGTTTGCGATGCATCGAGCTCTCTTTCCCTCGCTTTTGATGTTGTGCATGGCGGGCACCGCGTCGGCACAGGAACCTTCTGCGGACTGCCCGGGCAACACGAACTGGACGGGCGTGGAAGCCACCAAGCTGGCCGGAATCTGGTTCGCCAAGGCGCAGGCCCTGGTGGCCGAGCGGGAATACGAGGAGGGGCTCGCCGCCTTCGCGTGCTCCTACCGCTTCGTCGGGCATCCCAACACCGTGTTCAACATGGCGCAGACCGCGCACCTGGCCGACCGGCAGAAGCTGGCGCTCGATCTGGCGCGGAGCTACCTGCGCAAGGATCCCTACGGGCCAATGTCCGACGAGGCCCAGAAGCTCATCGACGAAATCGAAAAGGAACCAATTGTCGAAGTCACGGCCGCGCCGGTTGTGGCGCCGGTCGTGGCGCCGGTCGTGGCGCCGGTTGTGGCGCCGGTTGTGGCGCCGGCACCCCAGCCCAGCCATCCGGATTCCTCACCCGCGACCAAGCCCCGAGAACCCGCACCAGGCCCCGCACCAACCGTGGCGAACGCCAAGGCGACCGACGCGGGAGCGTCGCAGGAGGGCGATGCGGCCGGGGTCGAGATGAAGGTCGTCGGCTATACCGTGCTTGGCGCGGGAGGCGCCGCCGTGGTCGCGGGCGCCGTTCTCCAGGGCCTGGCCGTAAAGGCCAAGTCCGACGCCGGATCGACGCACAGCTACGGCGATTTCAAGGACCTGGAGTCGGATCGGGAGACCTACCAGATCGGCGCCGCCGTATGCTTCGCCGCGACCGGAGCGGCCGTGATCGCCGGCCTGCTTCTTGTTTTCCTGGATGATGACGAGCCTGGAAAGGACGTTTCGTTGATCGTCCAGCCCGGGGGGCTGGGCCTTACGGGGAGGTATTAGCCATGCGTACGTCGATTCCGGTTTTGGCGCTTGCGACCCTGGGCCTCGTGGCCGCGATCCCGACGGGCGGCTGCAGCGGCGCGTCGCCCGGCGAAGGGCAGTTCGGGTGCGCAAAGAACGATGACTGCCCGGAGGGCTGGGTGTGCGCCCCGGACCACCTGTGCTACTCGGGCACGGACGAGTTCTCCACGGACACGGGCGCCGACGCGAGCGCCGACGCGGACGCCGACTCGGATACCGACTCGGATGCCGACGCGGGCACGGACACCAACACGGACACGGGGACCGGCACGGACGCCGACTCGGATGCCGATACCGACACGGACAGCGACACGGACAGTGACACGGACAGTGACACGGACAATGACACGGACGCCGACTCGGATGCCGATACCGACACGGACAGCGACACGGACAGCGACACGGACAGCGACTCCGACAGCGACTCCGACACGTGCGCTTCGGGCACCTACACCCAATGCGACAACGGCGACGTCCACTCGTACGACGCGTGCGGTTCCGACCTCGGGATCGCGAAGACCTGCAACCCGGCCTGCGAGGACTGCGTCGACAAGTCGACCGACGAGGCCGAGTGCCAGCAAAGCGAGTATCAGAAGCACGACACCAAGAAGTGCTACAACAAAGACATCTATTGGTACGATACCTGCGGCGCAAGGAACGACCGCGCCCAGGACTGCATCGTGGGCTTCCATTGCGACTGCAGCTCAAGCTGCACCTGCGCCCTTGGCTAGGAACGAGGCCGGGGCTCTGACGGCCTCGCGCCTCGTCTGCAATCCATGATCATCCTCCCCATCGGGCACGACAGTCTCACGGTGAGGCGCCTGCCGCTCGCGACCGGGATCATCATCGTCGCGTGCATCGTGGTGTCGGCGCTCACGTGCAACCGCATCGAGGAAGAGACGGCGCCGACGCCCGCTCCCCTCGCCGCGGTGGCGACCTACTACGCGGCCCACGACCACCTCGCCCTGTCCGAGCCCATGCTCAAGGCGCTGCCCCAGGGCCTGCGCAGCCTGTACGCGGTGAACCGGGAGTGGATGGCCTGGTACGAGAAATCGCCCGGGGACGTGGACCTCTGGCTCAAGGAGGGCGTCGTGGCAGGCTCCGTGGCCATGGAACAGGCGCTCGCCGAAGTGGCGAGGCAGTTCGGCGGGGCGGCGCCGTCCGCGCTCGCCCAGGCCGGGCTCCCGGCCGCGGATTACCTGCGCAGCGACGCGCGCAAGCGGACGTTCCTTTCACGCCTCGTGTCCCTCGATCCGGGGGAGATCGAGAGGCAGCAGGCCGAGCTCGATCGGCTGGCCGAGGCCTTCGGGCGCTGGAAAAAGGGTGAGATCCTGCCCAGGTTCGGGTTCGTCCCGGGCAAGCCGCGGCCGCTCGCGCTCCTCACCTACCCGTTCCTCCACTTGAGCGTGCTGCACCTCGTCTTCAACATGCTCTTTTTGTGGTTCGCGGCCGTGAAGCTCGAGGACATCTGGGGCAGGCCCACGTTCGTGGCGGCCTACGCCCTGTTCGGCGCCGCGGCCGGGCTCACGCACGCGGCGATGCACCCCACAAGCCTCGATCCGCTCGTAGGCGCCTCGGGCGCTGTGGCCGGGCTGATGGGCGCGTTCCTGGTGCGGCTCCACCGCACGCGCATCGACTTCGCCTACGCCTATTGGATCGGGCGGTTCAGGTACGGCACGTTCGCCGCTCCGGCCTACTTCATGCTGCCCCTGTGGTTCGCAGGAGAGCTCTCGTCGGGGCTGCTCTTCGACGTGGGCAACGTGGCCTACTGGTCGCACGTGGGCGGCTTCGCGGCGGGCGTCGCCGTGGCGCTCCTGTTGCGCGCCTTCCGCTACGAGGAGCGCGTTCTGAAGAGGGAGCCGGACCCTTTGCCACGGCCCGAGACGTCCTTCGTCGCGCCGCTCGCACCCACGGCCGCGGGGATCGCCGAGCCGTTCCGCATCACGCGGCTCAGGGTGCAGGAGCTCGTCCCCTCGGCCCTGTCCGAGCGCGGCCTCGAGGGCCTCACCTGGGACAACGCGCGCGTCGAGCTCGCGGCCGGGGACGTGATCTGCCTTGCGCCCGCGCGCATCGACAGGGTCGACCGGGAGCCCGCGTCGACCTACTTCTCAAGGGGCGTTCCCGAGGAGCCCGCGTTCGCGATTCTCGTCGTCTCGAGGGCTGAGCGCGGACCTCAGGTCGACGTGGTTCCGGCGTACATGATCGATCTCGCCAAGGTGCGCTTCGCGGCGCTCCTCCCGAGCCCGCGGGCGTCGCTCAGGGAGAACGCGCTCCTGTTCGCGAACACGCTCGCCGATCTGTTTCGGGGCGCGCGCGTGGTGCGCGGGGACGAGATCGCATCGGCCGGACGCGTGCCGGTCTACACGGGCGTCGAGGAATTCGTGGAGGCCGCGCGAAAGGCGTGCACGGCCGTGCCGGGCTCACGGATGGGCGATCCGGATCATCCGGCCGGGACGTAACGGCCGCGGGGCAACGCAGCGTCGTTCGCAAGCAGGCGCTCGATCTCCGCGGCAACCACGGGTCGGCTGAAGTAGAAACCCTGAACGAGATCACACTGCAGCGAAGGCGTGGGTTTCCAGTGCAGTGACTTGAGACACCTGAGTTGATCCTCCGTCTCCACCCCCTCCGCGACGACGCGCAGGCCGAGGTCGTGAGCGAGCGCCACAATGGCGGCAACCAGTGTCGCATCTGCGGGATCCGAGGCCACGTTGCGCACGAACGCACGATCGAGCTTGAGCAGATCGATCGGCAAGGAACGAAGACGGTGAAGCGACGAGTAGCCGGAGCCGAAGTCGTCGATCGCGATGCGTATCCCGTGCTCGCGCAACGCGCGCAACGTCCGCTGTGTCTCATCCGCATTGCGCATGATCGAACTCTCGGTCAATTCCAATTCAAGCAATTTCGGGTCGAGACCCGCGCCCCGTATCGCTTCGAGTACCGTCTCAACGAGGCCGGGCAGCTGTAGCTGTCGCGCAGAGACGTTGACGGCTACTGACAAGCGACGACCGCTGGCCGCTGTCCACGACGATGCCTGGCGGCAAGCTTCACGCAGCACCCACTGGCCCAGGGGCACGATCAGCCCGCTCCTCTCCGCGACGGGAATGAATTGGTCGGGGGGAACGAGCTCCCCGCTCGGAAGCCGCCATCGGACGAGCGCCTCCACGCTGGTCATCGCGCCGGTCGCAACGTCGATAATCGGCTGGTAGTGAAGGATGAACTCGTTCTGTTCAAGAGCGCGATGCAGGCTCGCGTCCAACTCAAGCGCCACCCTGGAGGTCTCGCCGACCTGTGGGTTGAAGAACTGGTAGCTGTTCCTTCCGGCTCTTTTCACGTGGTACATCGCGGCATCGGCGTGTCGCAGCAATGTTTCGGCGTCTTCCCCGTCGTTGGGAAACGCGGCGATTCCCATGCTTCCCGAGATCCAGATCTCGTGCCCGTTCACGTCAATCGGCTGGCCCAGCTCGGAAAGGATGCGCTCGGCCGCAAGGCCTGTGCGATGGGGATCCGCGAGGTCGCCCAGTATCAGAACGAACTCATCCCCGCCCAGACGCGCTACGGTGTCGCACTCCCGCACGGAGTGGGAAAGCCGCGCTGCCACGGCCCGAAGCAACGTGTCTCCGGCCTCGTGTCCATACGAGTCATTGACCTCCTTGAAATTGTCGAGATCGAGCAGCATGACGGCGACGTACTGTTGGTGCCGGTGAGCAAGGGAGATGGCTTGCCGGATCCGATCAGCCAACAACATCCGATTCGGCAGATTCGTGAGCGCGTCGTGCAACGCAATACGGTGGAGCTCTTCCTCGAGGCGTTTGCGCGAAAAGAAGTCGGGGATGTCGACACCCGTCATATGCTTCGCGAACGCCGGGCGCGCGGCGCCGTACGCCTCTATGTGTCCCTCGATGCGCGATGGTGGTGCCATGATGAACCGGCAGCAGTCATCGCCCTTGGCCCGGCAGAGGATTTCAACTGCCGCCAGCGTCAGGCCGAAGCTCTGCTCGCACCACCCCGAGCTGTAGCCCGCGTTCATGATACAGGCGGCGGACTCGCAGCGTTGCCCCCGTTGCAACCAAGCCGCGGCCTCGAAGCTGTAGGGATGTTCGTACAGAAGATAGAAATCCTGGTCCGAGCTCGTATGACTCTCCGGCGAAATGTCAACAAAGGCCCAGCCTGTATACGCGAAGTGCACTGGCCCCGCGGAGAGCTTCGCGATCGGATCCTCAAGATCCATCTTCGCGTGGAACTCTCTGGCGTCTGAACGTCCGATCGCGTGGGCCAAATCGTAGAGTAGATTCCGCGCGAAGGCATCCGCTTCGACCTCTCGCCCGGAGCCATACAGCTCGCGTACGAGGCCAAAGAACTCGACGGACAACGACGCCGCCCGCACGAGGATATACCGTTGCCCCGCGATCTCGATCATCCCCTGCTCGGGATGGTCCACGCGCGCCTTGAAGTACTCGCCAACGGTCTCCTCGGCGTGCCGGAAGACGGAAGCCATGGTCTCGGGAACCCGGGCCGTCTTGGGCATTGGGACGTTCATTGGTTCCATGTCCTTTCTTTGAGGAAAGCCCTCTGCGGCGCTACTTCGAGGTGTTGCAGTCGTACGTGATCTGGAACCCCTTGAGCTTGGGGGATGAAAGCTTGTCCTTCGTGGTGAACTCGAACCGCGCCTGGAGAAGCTTCGCGGGGTTCGGGAGGACGGGGCCGGGAGCCTTGTCGAGCTCGGCGGGGGAGACGGGATAGGGGCCGTACCACGTGGCGGTCTTGAGGCCCGTAAGGTCGTCCGCTGTGCGCGCGCTCACCGTGATCGAACTATTGGGGGGCAGGGCCGAGTCCCACAGGACCTTCAGCCATGTCGTGGTTCCGTCGGCGCACCCCTCTTGAATCCACGTGTACTCTCCGTGCGGATTCGTGAAGTTGCGCAATCCGAACCCGGTGAAGTCGGAGTACGTGTACGGGTGCGGCTTGCAATACGCGGTGGGCACGCCGGGGTTGCAGAAGTTCTCCGCCGCCGCCGGCTTGTCGTCGAGCGGGATGGTGTCGGGCGGCATGGTCACGTTGCCGGACGGATCCACGGAGAAATGCGTCGCGCTCGAGGAGCCCTGGTTGATGCCCCAGATGTCGCGGTCGAACGCGACGCCGGCGCCGAGCGTGGTGAGCTGTCCGGTCGCGAAGAGGTCGCCGGCCGTCATCGTCGTGGTCCCGTCGGAGATGTTCGTGGGAATGCGGCCGATGGAGGCGGGCCCGGTGACCGCCCCGTCGAGCGCGACCCATACAAAGGAGACGGGAGTGCGATCGTCGACTCCGATGCCGCGCCCCTGGGCCGTAGCGCCGAACGTCGCGTGGGCCCACGTCCCGAGGGCGAGCCCCGCGAACCCCTGGTTCCGGATCGGGCGGTACCGGTACGCGCCAGAGCCGGTCACCTCGCCCAGCCAGATCTGCTGTATCTCGACGTCCGGGCCGCCGTCGGGGTTGTCGACGCTGTAGCCGTCGACGGCGATGCCGTAGAACCCCCCGCCCCCCAGGGGGTTCTGCACCATCCCCTGGTTGGAGGGATTCTCCGTGTCGAAATAGAAGAGCGCGTACTGCGCCTCGTTGGGCGCCCACAGGATGCCGTATCGATCGACGACCGCGCCGTACGGGTTCGGGCTGATGCCGGCCTGCGCCAGGATCTGCACGCTCTGTTTGATCTGCCCGGTCTTCCCGTCGATTCGAACGAATTTGCCGTCGGTCCACGTCCCCGCCCACGCGTCGGAGGCCCCGAACACACCGTCCGTGCCCGGTCCGAGCGCGAGCGGGCGGCCCATCGTCGAAGGCAGGCCCGTGTTGACCGTGAAGAGGACGCACTCGTCGTCGAGGCCGTAGAACTCGTGCGCGTTGGGCGGGACGCACACGGTGCTCGCGTTGTCGGGGAGGTTGTCGTTGTTGCAGTCCGTCGTGATGATGCCGTCGCCGTTCACGTCGCTCGACGTCTGGATGAGGCTGTCGCCGTTGCGATCCACGCAGTCGGTCAGGGAGTTGGCGATCTTGGTGGCCGACGGCTGCCCGTCGAACGCCCGGTTGGCGACCCACACGTCGCCGTTGAAGTCGACCGCGGTCCGGGACGGCCTGTTGTTCACGACCTGGACGGCCTGGTGCTTGCTGTTCGGACCCGGCTGCGCCTCTGATCGCGTGCAGCAGCCGTGCTCGCCGTCGGCGCACAGCGCTGCGGCGGGCGCCTGTCCGAGCACGACTCCCTCGTTCGAGCCGTCCGCGCCGTTCGACAGGCACGTCACCGTGACGTAGCGGGCCACCTCGCGGTACTTCGGCGCCGTCGCGAAGGGGGTGGTCGAGATCTTTGATACGAAACCGACATTGTAACTTGTGTCATCGGCGACCCACAGGAAGTCGAACGCCGCGTGGGAGTTGTCGAGCCCGAGATAGCCGTCGGTGTCCCGGGCGACGCCGTCGGCGCCCACGTTGTCGGGCGATGGGGTGTCGCCTGGGAGCGCAAACCCCGTCGGGGGATCGCCCGACGGGCCGACGGACACGCTGGCGCAATTCGGATCGGTGCCGCACGGGTCCACGTCCGTGCCCTCGTCCGTTGCGCCGTCGCAGTCGTCGTCCTTCCCGTTGCCGGGAATTTCCGGCGCGTTCGGGTAGACGTCCGGATCCGAGTCGTCACAGTCCTCGGGCACGCACCACCAGTCGCTGTCCTCGTCCACGCACGCCGATGTCCCTGTGTCCGTGTCCGTGTCGGAATCCGTATCCGTGTCGCTGTCGGTGTCGGTGTCCGTGTCGCTGTCGGTGTCGGTGTCGGTGTCCGTGTCGGTGTCCGTGTCGGTGTCCGTACCGGTGTCCGCGGCCGCATCCCCTCCCACATTCAAGACGTCGTTGGCTCCGCCACCGCATGCACCGGCAAGCGCCAGAGCGAACCCCGCCATCACAATCGTCGGTTTGGTCGTCATGGGGAAACCTCCCGGTCCTTCGTGACTACCCATAATGTATACATCGTAAGTGAGCGGCCGGGGAAAGGAAAGGACCGGCCAATCGCGCCGTTTCCCCTTGCCGCACCGGTGTCCGCGTGGAATATTATGACCGAAAATGTCTTTGGGTCAGAAAGAGCCGGACGCGAGATACGACAAGCGCGACGCCATCCTCAAGGCCGCCTGGGGGCTCATCCGGCACTACGGCTACGGCAAGACCACCATCGACGACATCGCCAAGCGCGCAGGGGTGGGCAAGGGCACGGTGTACCTGTACTTCCGCTCCAAGGTCGAGATCATGCTCGCCCTCACCGAGCTCACGAACGACCGCATCTCGGCCGACCTCGAGCGCATCGCCAAGGGCGAGGGCTCGCCCGAGGAGCGGCTGCGCGCGTGCCTCATGCACCGCATCCTGACCCTGTTCGACATCGTGCAGAAGTCCCCGCACGGCGCGGAGATCATCAGCTCCATGCTGCCCGAGATCGTGGAGCGGCTCGACCGCTACGTGCGCGCCCACGGCGTCCTGCTCGCCGGCATCCTGCGCGAGGGCGTCGCATCCGGCGAGATGTCCGTGGAAAACCCGGACGCCGCGGGCCGCCTCCTGGCCGAGCTGTTCGAGTTCCTCACACCGCCCTACTACCGGTTCAAGACGCGGCGGAGCCTCGAGAAGTTCGCGAACGAGACCCTCGACCTCGTGCTCGCGGGCCTGCGCAGCCGCGCCGCGGCCGGGATGAAGCGGGCGGCGGAGGGTTGAAATGACGGCGGACATGGAGGTCTACGTGAACGGCGATCCCGCGCTCGTCCCCGAGCGATCGACCATCGCGCTCCTCATCGAGCGGTTCGAGGAGGCGGAGAAGCACATCATCGTGGAGCGCAACGGCTGCTGCGTGTACCCGCAGGAATACGCGACGACAGTGGTCGCGCCCGGCGACAGGATCGAGTTCATCCACCCCGCCTTCGGCGGCTAGACCGCAAGGGAAAGAGGCTTTCATGAGAATCCTTCACGAGTTCATCTACGAACGTCCGAAGAGCGTGGACGAGGCGCTCGCCCTGCTCGAGAAGCACAAGGCGGGGCTCGCGCCGCTCGCCGGCGGCACGGATCTGGTGGTGGGCATGAAGATGCGCAGCATCCTCCAGATCACGGAGAAGGCCGGCACGCAGCAGGCCAAATGGCGCGCGGCGCGCCGCGTCCAGCCCATTCAGAAGCCCGCGGTGGTCATGTCGCTCGCCGACCTGCCGGACATGAAGGGCGTGCGCGCGAAGAGCGGCCGCGCGTGGATCGGACCCAACACAACCATGGCCGATCTGGCGTCGTGCGGCTGTGTCCCCCAGGCCCTCGCCGCGCTCGCCGACGCGGCCGCGATCATGGGCTCGCCGCTCATCCGCAACCGCGCCACCGTCGGCGGCAACATCATGAACGCGCGCCCCGCGGCCGACACGGCGGTCGCGTTCCTCGCCCTCGGCGGGACGCTCTTGCTCGCGTCCAGGTCTGGAAAGCGCTCGGTCGACGTCGGCTCGTTCTTCACCGGTCCGGGCAGGAGCGTGCGGCGCGACGACGAGCTGCTCGTGGGCCTCGAGGCGGAGTTCAGGGACGGCGAGGGCAGCGCGTATTTCCGCATGGGCAACCGGCGCCAGCTCGAGATCGCGCTCGTGGGCGCCTCCGCGTGGCTGCGCATCGATCCCAGGACCGGGAGCATCGCGGCGGCGCGCATCGCGCTCGGGGCCGTGGGTCCCACACCCCTGCCGGCGCAGGCGGCAGCGGCCGGGCTCGTGGGAGCAAAGCCCACGGCCGAGGCGTTCGAGGCTGCGGCCAAGACGGCCCGCGGCGAGGTGAAGCCCATCGACGACTTCCGCGGCTCGGCCGCGTACCGGCTCGAGCTCGTCGAGACTCTCGTACAACGGGCCCTCGAAACGGCCGCAGTGCGCGCTCTCGGGAAAGGAGCACGGGCATGAAGACGCTCATCCGGCTCAACGTGAACGGCCGCGCGCGTGACGTGGCGACCGAACCCACGCGAACGCTGCTCGAGATCCTGCGCGAGGACCTGAGCCTGACCGGCACCAAGCAGGGGTGCGGCGAGGGCGAGTGCGGCACGTGCACGGTGCTGCTCGACGGCGCTCCGATCAACGCATGTCTGATGCTGGGGGTGGAGGCGGCAGGCCACGAGGTGACCACCATCGAGGGCCTGGCCGACGGCATGAAGCTCCATCCGCTGCAGCAAGCCTTCATCGAGCACGGCGCCATCCAGTGCGGTTTCTGCACGCCCGGCATGATCCTGGCGGCCAAGGCGCTTCTCGACCGCTGCCCGGACCCCACCGAGGACGATATCCGCGGCGCGCTCGGCGGCAACCTGTGCCGCTGCACCGGCTACCAGAAGATCGTGGAGGCCGTCTTGGCCGCAGCGCGCGGCGTGGCCGGAAGCCAGGGAGGTGCGAGATGAGCGGACATCGCATACTCAACACCCGCGCCCCGCGCGTGGACGCCTTCGACAAGGCCACGGGCCGTGCCGTGTACGTCGACGACATGAGCCGCCCGGACATGCTCTACGGAGCCCTGCTCCAGAGCCCGGTCGCCCACGGCCGCATCGTGCGGCTCGATACCACGAAGGCCCGGGCGCTGCCCGGTGTGGTCGCAATCGTGACCGCGGCCGACGCCGGGGACGCCAAGTTCGGCGTGAGCCCGGCGCGCTACGACGAGACCATCTTCGCCATGGACAAGGTGCGCTACCTGGGCGAGGAAATCGCGGCCGTGGCGGCTTTGGATCCCATCACGGCCACGAAGGCGTTGGAGCTCATCGAGCTCGAGATCGAGGAGCTGCCCGCGGTGCTCGACATGGAGGCCGCGCTCGTCCCGGGCTCGCCCGAGCTGTTCAAGGACTACGACGGCAACGTGACCGCCGAGGTGTTCCAGGAATTCGGCGGCGTGGACGCGGCGCGCCCGCAGGCCGACCGGATCTACAAGGACCACCTGCTCAACAAGATGCAGGACGGCGCGTTCATGGAGCCGCAGGGCTGCATCGCCGAGGTCGACCACCGCGGAGGGCTCACCCTGTGGAGCTCCACGCAGACGCCCCACTACGTGCAACGCACCATCGCCATGATGCTCAAGATCCCGCTCGAGAAGGTGCGCGTGGTGAAGCCCTACGTGGGCGGCGGGTTCGGCCCCAAGGCCTCGGCCTCCAACCTGGAGCTGGCGTGCTGCCTGCTCGCGCTGAAGACCGGCCGGGCGGTGAAGAGCACGTTCAGCCGCGAGCAGGTGTTCCTGCGCTCGCGGGCCAGGCACCAGTTCCTGCACGAGATGGAGGTGGGGCTCAAGAAGGACGGCTCCCTCGTGTTCCTCGACCACAGGTGCGTGCTCGACGGCGGCGCCTACTCGAGCTTCGGCATCGCCACCATCTACTACGCGGGCTCGCTGCTGGGCGGCCCGTACCGCCTGCCGAGCATGCGCTACCACGGGCTGCGCGTGTGCTCGAACAAGCCCGCACGCGGCGCCCAGCGCGGCCACGGCGGGGTCATCGCGCGCGCCCTGTTCGAATCGATCCTCGACCGCGCGGCCGAGGACCTGGGCATCGATCCGGTCGAGCTGCGCCTCAAGAACATGATGTCCGCGGGCGAGGTGACCTGCAACGACCTCGACATGTCGAGCCTGGGCATGCGCGAGTGCATCGAGGAGGTGCGCGATCGCTCGGGCTGGCAAGCCAAGAAGGACGGGCTCGGCAAGGGCAAGGGCATCGGCGTGGCGTGCGGGTTCTTCGTCTCGGGCGCGGGCTACCCCATCTACCGCTCGGGCACCTGGCACTGCACGGCCTCGGTCCAGCTCTCGGAGACGGGCGGCTCGGCCACGGTGCGATCGGCGTCGGCCGAGATCGGGCAGGGCTCGGACACCATGCTGGCCATGATCACGGCCGAGGAGCTCGGCATCCCGCTCGACTGCGTGCGCGTCACGAGCGGCGACACGGATCTTTCGGTGGATCTCGGCGCCTACTCGAGCCGCCAGACGCTCATGACCGGCCACGCCATCCGCAAGGCCGCCATCGACGCGAGGACTCAGGTGGCCGCGTGCCTCGCCGAGGTCTTCGGCGGACCGGCCGAGCGCTTCGTCTTTCGGGACGGGTTCGTCGCCGCGACCGACGGGAAGCTCGACATCGCCAAGGTGCGCGAGCAGTTCGTCAAGGAGCACCGCGGCTTCGCCGACCATCCCCAAGACGAGCGGCTCACCTTCCGCGAGGCGTCGCGCCTGGCCTTCATCATGAAGGGCACGATCATCGGCACGGGCGAGTACAAGCCCCCGTCGCTCGGCGGCTCGTTCAAGGGCGCGGCCGTGGGCACGTCACCCGCGTACGGCTGCTCGGCGCAGATCATGGAGGTCGAGGTGGACGAAGGCACGGGCCAGTTGAGGCTCGACCACGTGACCGCGGCCCACGACTGCGGCTTCGCCATCAACCGCACCCAGGTCGAGGGCCAGATGCAGGGCAACTTCCTCATGGGGCTCGGCGAGGCGTGCTTCGAGGAGGTCAAGTTCGACGACACGGGCCGCACGGTGAACCCCAACCTGGCCGAGTACAAGATCCCGACCATCATGGACGTGCCCAACATGGATCCCGTCATCGTCGAGAGCGGCGAGCCCAACGGCCCGTACGGCGCCAAGGAGGTCGGCGAGGGCGGCATCATGCCCACCATCCCGGCCATCATGAACGCGGTATACGACGCCACGGGCGTGCGTTTCCGCGAGCTGCCCCTCACGCCGGAGCGCGTGCTCATGGCCATGAAGGAGAAGCGCGAGACCGGGAAGGTGACGTTCGCCGCGGACGCGAAGTGCGCGGCCGTCATGGAGCTCGTGCGGCAGCGCAAGGCCAAGCGCGGGTGAGGTTCGCCTGCATAATCCTGGCCGCCGGCGAGGGACGTCGGGCCGGCGGGTACAAGCCGCTCATGGCGCTGGGGCAAGGCGCGGTCGTGGATCGCGTCGTCTTCACCGCGGGGCGGGTCGCTTCAGACGTGCGCGTGGTGGGCGGCTTCGATTTCGAGCGGCTGAAGGCTCATTTCGCGCGGCGTTTCACCGGGGTGTCTCTCGTTCGCAACGAGCGCTGGGAGCGGGGCATGTTCTCGTCGGTGCAGGCCGGGCTCGCGGGCGTGACGGACGCTGCGTTCGTGCACCCCTGCGACGTGCCCGGCCCCGGGACCGACGTGTACCTCGCGCTCGCGGCGGCGTTCGAGCGCGAGCCGCGCGACGTGGTGCACCCGGCGTTCAAGGGACGGCGAGGCCACCCGGTGCTGCTCTCGGCCGCGGCCGTGCGGGCGGTGCAGGAGGCGGATCCGGCCTCGACCTTGAGGGACGTGCTCGCGCCTCTGCCCTGCCTCGACGTGGAGGTGCGCGACGACCTCGTGCTTCGCGATTTCGACACCCTACAGGATCTGGAAGCCCTGCGGGCGCTGCTCGGCTAGGCGCCCCCTTTCAAGGAGGACGACGATGGACACGCTGCGCAAGACCGTGGAACGGCTCGGGGGCGGCGAGGACGCGGTGCTCGTCACGGTGGTGGCGACCGAGGGCTCGGTGCCGCCGCGCGTGGGCTTCCGCATGGCGGTCACGGGCGCGGGCGAGGAAGGCACCGTGGGCGGCGGCGCGCTCGAGAAGGAGGCCGTGCGCCTGGCGAGGAAGCTCCTTGCCGAGGGCGGCGAGGGAAGGCTCGAGCGCATCGAGGTGTCCAAGCTCGACATGACCTGCGGCGGCGCGGTGACCTTGTTCTTCGAGCCGTTCCGCGCGGCGCAGAGCTTGTGGATCTTCGGCGGCGGACACATCGGCAAGGCGCTCGTTCCCATGGCCGCGGCGGCCGGCTTCTCGGTCACCGTGGCCGACAACCGACCCGAGTACGCGGACAGGGCGCGCTTTCCCGAGGCGGTCCGCACCGTGTGCGCGCCGTATCCGGAGAGCGTGGCCATGGTGCCCAAGGGCGCGTTCGTGGTCATCACGACGCACGGGCACGCGCACGACGAAGAGGTGCTGAACGCGATGGCGCGCTTCTCGCCGCGCCTGCCGTACGTCGGCATGATCGGCTCGTCGCATAAAATAGCGAAGGCCCTTTCGGACATGCGCGCGGCCGGTATCGATCCCGGGCCGGACGTGTACGCGCCGGTGGGGCTGGATCTGGGCGGCGACACCCCGGGCGAGATCGCGCTCGCCATCGCGGCGCAGATCCTGGGCGTGCGCCACAAGAAGACGGGGCTGCCCCACTACCGCGACCGGCACGTCCCCAAGTGAGCCACCCGCGCGTCATCCTGCTGACCGGTCCCAAGTTCTCGGGCAAGAGCCTGTTCGTCGAAGGGCTCTTAAGCTCGCTGCGCGAAAAAGGGCTTCGCGTGGCGGGATTCGTGCAACGCGGCGTGTTCGACGCCGAGGGCCGCAAGGTCGGCTATGACCTCGTGGGCCTCGTGTCGGGCTCGTGCCGTCCGCTCGCGAGATTGTCGGACGCGGGTCATGGCTGGCTCTTCGACGACGCGGCGTTCGGCGCGGCCCTGTCCGAGCTTGGAGAGAGCGCCGACCTGACGGTCATCGACGAGCTCGGTCCGCTCGAGCTCGCGGGAAAGGGCCACGCGCGTGCGCTCGACCTTGCGCTCGGCTCGTCCCGGGCCGTGCTGGTCGTCGTCCGCGAGGAGCTCGCAGGTGACGCGGAGCGGTTGCTCGCCGCGCGCGCGGCCGTGACCGTCGTCCGTTTCGAGCCCGGCCAAGACAGCGAGATCGCGGCCACTGTGAGCGGCATCCTCGCGATGGAGGAAGCCCTTCCAAACCGGCCCATCCCTTGACAGTGGGGGGCTGCCTGTTAAAGTGCCCCACCATGACGCCGCTTCGCTCCGTCAAGGGGATGCACGACATCCTGCCCTCCGAGATCGCGAAATGGCATTTCGTGGAGCGCACCTACCGGGAGCTGGTGGAGAGGTTCGGATATCGCGAGGTGAGGACCCCGATCCTGGAGCCGCTCGAGCTCTTCGTCCGCGGCATCGGAGAGGCCACGGACATCGTCGAGAAGGAGATGTACGCGTTCGAGGACAAGGGCGGCGACAGGCTGGCGCTGCGTCCCGAGGGGACGGCGTCCGCCATGCGCGCGTACATCCAGCACAGCGTCCAGGTGAGCGAGCCCTTGTCCAAGTGGTACTATGTCGGTCCCATGTTCCGCAGGGAGCGGCCGGCCAAGGGGCGCTTCCGCCAGTTCTACCAGGCCGGGGCCGAGCTCATCGGCGCACAAGAGCCCACCGCCGACGCGGAGATCATCGACATGGCGGTGCAGTTCGTGGAGCGGCTCGGCATCCGCGACGTCAAGGTGCAGCTGAACAGCCTGGGCGACGAGGAGAGCCGGCCCGTCTACCGCGAGGCGCTGGTCGCCTTCTTTTCCAGGTCAAGGGACGCCCTGTGCCCGGACTGCCGGCGCCGCCTGGAGGTCAACCCGCTGCGGATCCTCGACTGCAAGGTGGAGACGTGCAAGGGGCTCGCGAGCGAGGCGCCGCCGGTCGTGGAGCATCTATCCCTCGCCTCGGCCGAGCACTTCTCGCAGGTCCGCAGGCTGCTCGACCGCTACGGAACGCCGTACGAGGTCGCGCCCAGGCTCGTGCGCGGGCTCGACTACTACACGCGCACCATCTTCGAGATTGAGGGTGACGCCGGAGAGCTGGGTGCGCAGGCGACCATCGTTGGAGGGGGGCGATACGACACGCTGGTTTCGGAGCTCGGCGGCAGGCCCACGCCGGCCATCGGGTTCTCGTTCGGCATCGAGCGCCTGCTCATGATCATCGGCGGCAAAGAGCCCGCGCCGCAGCGGCTCGTCTTCGTCGCGGGCGTCGGAAACGGCGGGATCGATCGGGCCGCGGATCTCGCCCGATCGCTGCGCAAGGCCGGATGCTCCGTCGAGGCGTCCTACGGCGGCGGCAGCCTGAAATCCCAGCTCAAGAGGGCGGATCACATGGGAGCGACCGTCACCCTGATCGCCGGCGAGGACGAGGCGGAGCGGCAGTCCGTCACGTGGCGGGACATGAAGGACGGCAAGCAGCATGAGGTGCCGCTCTCCGAGCTGACGGGACGGCTGGGAGAGGTCCTTTGACGAGAAGCCGCACGTGCGAGATCGCGGGCGCGCTCGCCGGATTGCTCGTCATCGCATCGGCGCCGATGCGGGCCGCGGCCTCTCCCGACGCGGGAGTCGCGCAGGGTGACGAGGCGCAGGCGTCGCGGCCCCCCATCGGGCTCAAGGGCGTGGAGCTCGAGGAGCTCGAGAGCGGGGCGTCCCCCAGGGTGGAGAGGCTCGTCGTTCCTCCCTACTACCAGGAGGACGCGGGGCCCGTGCACCTGAAGCTCGTGCTGCCGCTGTTCTTCTCCCGGGAGAGGACCGGCAAGGGCGCGCGCACGGACCTCGGGCTGCTCCCGTTCTACTGGAGGTACAGGGAGGGGGCGTCGAAGGCCGACGTCTATTTCCCGCTCTACTGGAGGTTCCGCGATCCGTCGTTCGACACGGACATCGTGCTCCAGACCTACTGGAACAGGAGCGACCACGGGTACAACTTCGGGTTCGGGCCGCTCGTGTTCGCCGGCAAGGACACGCGCGACGACTCCTCCTACCAGATCGTCCCGCCCCTGTTCTGGAGGCTCACCGAGGGCAAGTGGTCGTTCCTGCTCGCCGGGATCTACTACGACCGCACGAACGGCGAGGACTACGATCTCGGCCTGCCGCCGGTCTTCTTCGCCGGCAGGGAGCACGACGAGACCTACCTCGTGGTGCTGCCGCCGCTCTTCTGGCGGTTTACGGACGAGGTGGCCTACGAGACGCTGAACGTCGTCCCGCCGTTCTTCTACAAGACGCGGGAGACTGGCTGGAGCTTCGGCGCCCTGCCGATCTTCTACCTCGCGCGCGACCAGCAATGGGCGCGGACCATGGTGCTGCCCTTCTACTACGGCAGTCGGTGGGGCGAGGGGCGCAGCCACTATCTGCCGTTCCTGCTCTCATACTACCGCCACGCTCCCGGCTTCTCCCAGGGCGGGTCGATGATCTTCTACCACTGGTACTGGAATGAGGGCGACTACCTGAAGGTCATCACGCCCCTTCTGTGGCTGTGGGGCAACGAGCGCACGGACGACAACAGGGTGCTCGTGCCGCCGCTCGCCTACCGCAGGTGGTCGCCCGTCCGCAGCGACGTCATGGCCGGCCTTGTCTATTGGGACTTCGAGGAGTTCCATCGCGAGCGCACGTTCGCCATCATGCCGCTCTTCGCGCACAACTGGAGCATGTACGAGGATCGCTGGCGCACGTGGGTCGCGCCCACCTTCGACTTCGGCGTGCAGCCGGACGGCTACCACGTGAGGCTCCACCCCCTGTTCTACCGGGGCAAGGACGGCGTGGGCGATCACCTGGTCGTCGCGCCCGTCCTGTGGCACTTCGAGGACCGCGAGGACGACAACACGGTGGTGTTCCCGCTCTGGTGGCAGTTCGAGGATCTGCAGCACGCGGCCATGTCGCGCGTCGTGTTCCCGTTCTGGTGGCAGTTCGACACGCCGAAGCACGGGGACTACTCGCGCGTGGCCTTCCCCCTGTGGTGGGACTTCGAGGACGGCCGCAAGGAGAAGCGGACAACGGTCGTGCCGCCGCTCGTCTGGCGCGATCGCGACGCGAGCAGCACCATGACCGGCTTTTTGAACTTCATCTGGCACGAAGGCCGGATCAAGGGGAACCCGTTCTGGACCTTCCAGATGTTCCCGTTCCTCGCCGTCGGTCATCCCGCTGCGCCCGACGGCTCCTACTGGTCGTTCCTCTCCGGCTTCGTGGGCTGGCGGCGGCAGGGCGCGACCAGGCAGCTCAAGCTCCTGTGGATCCCCATCGATCTCAGCGACTGACCGCGTCCGCGAGGGCGAACGTCGCCATCACGTCCGGGACCGCGGTGTCGAGCCTGTGCGACGCCGTAAGCCCGATCGCGAGGCAGCCGCAGGCCGAGCGCCAGGCGATCCCGTAGGACAGCACGTTCAAGGATGTCCTGGGCCACGCGCCGACCCGGACGCCCACGTTCGCGAACAAGCTGCGCGTGAAGGCCGCCTGCGCCTGCTCGTAAACCTCCACGGTTCCCACGCTCTGTTGCGTCGCAAGTCCGCCCAGCCACGGACCGCCCACGAGCTCCCAGGGGCGATCCACCTGCGGGCCCCGGCCGGGGCCGAGCCAACGCGCGCCGATCTCGACGCCGCTTGCGCGCGAGGTCCTGCTCGCGAGCGACGCAAAGGCCAGGCTGGGGCGGTCGCGTTCGTGATCCCAGGCGAGACCGAGGGACGTGGAGAGCCACCGCGGGCCGGCGTCGAGGCGCGACGCGAGGTACGCCGGCGCGGTCTTTTCCCCCCACCCCGAAAGATCCATGCGCTCGATCGCCTCGAGCGTCGCAAGGGGGGGCTGCCCCTTCCTGCCGATCTCCGTGGAGATGCCGCCCTCCAGGCCGTGCCCCTGCCGCACGCGATCCAGGTCGTCGACCGCCCAGGCCGGCTCGGAGCCTGTGACGAGGGGCGTGACGCGGTACCTGACCAGGGGAACGATCACGTGCCGGAGGTCGAGCGGGTGTCCGAGCAGCGGAAGAGAGACGTCGATCGCGCCCGCGACCACGTGGCTCGACGAGGAGGGGTTGTCGCGACCGTCCGGGAGCCAGAAACGGTGGAGGCTCGCCACCGACGAGTCGAGCGCGAACGGACCGAGGCGCGCCGGGACCGCGAGGGAGGGCGAGATGCCGACGCGGGTGTGGGAGGGAGCGTTCCATCCGTTCGCCGCCGGGGCGAGCGGGAGGCCGCCGCTCTCGAAGCGCTCCACGGTCACCGAGGCGCCGGGCCAGACGAAGCGGGTGGCGGGCACGGGCGGGAGCGTGAGCCCGACGGCGGCCACGGGCTCGAGGAGCCTCATCGAGGCGCGCCCGTCCGGATCGAACGCCTCGAGGGCGGCGGCCCGGGTCTCGACCAGGACGAGATCGCCCTCGTCCGCCACGAGTACGCGGTTCGACGTGTGGGTGCGGGCCCGCTCGAGCGGATCCGACGCCAGATCGTCGATCATCCGGCGATCGTCGAGCAGGTCCAGCTCCGCGGCCATGTGCCCTTGTTCGAGGGACGGCGACAGTCTTCCCCGAAGCCGTCCGTGGCTCGCGGGCGCGTCGAGCAGGTAGTCCACCGAGAGATCCGCCTGGGGCGATTCGAGCGCCGTGCGCATCTCCATGCCCTGCGAGGTCCGAGCGGCCACGTGCCCCAGAAGCGCGGCGTCGCTCCCGAGGGGGATGAGGCCGGCGGGCCCCACGATGAAGCCGCCCTCTTTGTCGAAGCCCAGGCGGGGCGGCAAAAACCCCGCCGAGCCGGGCGGGCGGATCCTGAGCCACGGGAGCGCGAGCACGGGCGTGTCCGCGACGTACAGGACCGGCCAGTCGAGGTCCACGTCCCCGCTCTCGTGGAGCACCATCTTGCGGGCCGTGACGTGGTAGCCGGGGGGATCGTGCGGGCAGGCCGTCCCCGCCGCGTTCTTCAGCACGCACACGCCCGAAGCGCAACGCACCTTGCTCCCCTCGAGCGCGAGCCTTTGCCCGTTGCGAAAGGACGAGACGCGCGGCTCGTCGATCGTGAGGGATGGAGGAGCAAGGAGCAGGACGAGGCGTCGTCCGTGGATGGTGAGGGCCGCATCCTCGACGCGCAAGTTGCCTTGGGCGACCACGGTGGAAGAGGGCCGATCGAGCTCGACCTCGTCGGCCTCGATCACGAGGCCGCTCGTTTCAAGGCGAACGCCGCTGTCGGCCGAGATGGCCCGGCCGTCCCCGTCGACCGTGACGCGAGCGGCCGTGACCGAGAGGTTCTCCGAAGAGCGGCCTTCGTCGCCGAGGGCGGCGCGTGCGGCGAAAACAGCGAGGAGGAGAATCGATCCCGCGGCGGTGAGAAGGGGACTCGTCACCTTCACCGCGTGGTGCACGGGAAAAGGCCGCTCACTGCGCTGGCTGTGCGATCGCGGCGCCCTGCGGCGGATTGGCGGGAGTCGCGCCCCCGGACGGGGCGTTCGGGAGCGAATGGCCGAAGCCCGAGAAGGACGGACGCGCGGAGCTCTCGGGCGGCGGCGGAGGCGGCGGGAAGTTGCCGCTCGCGAAGTCGACGAAGAAGTAGGTGTAGCCGTCCGCGTCCTTCTCCTGGGTGATGGCGGGCGCCTCGGCCGCGCGCATCTCGAGCACGAGCTCCACGTATTTGCGTGTTTTCTTGAGGTAGGCCCTGTTCACCGGGCAGTTGAAGTGGGACGTCACGAGCGGGTTCTGGTTGTTGCTGAGATAGATCTTCGTATCGTAAAACCTGAGAACGATCTTCTTGTTCTTGTCCGTACGTTCGTAGGAGAGGGCGCCCGTGGTCTGGAGGAAGATCCGCGAGCCGCCGTCCGCGCGCATGATGAACCCGGGCCACGTGACCCAGATGCCCGGCTTGCCCTTCAGCTCCGCGACCCGCGGCAGCGTGTTCCCCGAGCCGGGCACGACCCCCTGATAGGACTGCACGAGCACGAGGGGCGCAGCGGTTTGCGCGGGCTCTTCCGTCTTCCTCCAGTCTTCGACGCTCTGGGCGTCCGCGGCCTGCGCGAAACCAAGGCCGAGCGCCGCGGCGACGCACGCCGCGATGAAACGTGATGAGGACATGGCGGACCTCCTTTGCACGTCGATCATACCTTCTTCGGCGTGCCGGACGCAATTTCGCGGCCGAAGCCGTTTCTGCGCATCGACGAGAAACAGCACCAGCTCGTCCCTTTTCGTATCTTCCGTTCTGGAAATCCTCGCGCTTGACGCCATGTGCATCGTAGCATGATAATCGAGGCGTCGACGGAACCATTGAAGCTTGCAACCGGGAGGGGCGAATGAACGAGCCGAGACGGAACCAGCGCGAGGAAACGCCGATCCGCGTGCTCCTCGTCGACGATGACGAGCGTGTCCGAAAAGCACTGAAGCGGGTCCTCGGAGCTTCACAAGGGATTGTTGTCGTCGGCACCGCCGCCGACGGCGTGGAGGCCCTCAACGCGGCGGAGCGCTTGAACCCCGACGTGGTGCTGATGGACGTGAAGATGCCGCGCATGGACGGCATCGAGGCGACGCGGAAGCTCCTCGGGCGGCTGCCGTGCGTCAAGGTGCTCGCCTTGTCCGGCTTCTCTGACAAGGAGCTCGTGGATGGGATGCTCAAGGCCGGCGCCGTGGGGTACCTGGACAAGCTGAGCCCGTCGGAAGAGATCGCAAAGGCGATCCTCCGTGCGGCTAGGGGCGAGTGCTGCCTCGGTCCCGGGGCGTCCGCGGTGCTGGTGGCCGAGAAGCGTCGCGGCGCGCAGCAAGCGACCGCCCCCATTGTTCCCGTTGCAGATGCTCCGACCATAGACGCGACCTCCGGGCTCACGTCACGCGAGCAGGAGATCCTGCGGATGATCGCGGACGGCCAGGGCCGGCGTCGGATCGCTTTTGCGCTTTGCGTCTCTCCCAAGACCGTGGATGCGCATCGCGAGAACATCCTTGCCAAGCTCGACCTTGGGAGCACGGCCGAGCTTTTGCGTTACGCGCTGCGGACAGGAATCCTGCCTCGGAAGTAAAGGACTCCTCGCAAGGAATCGGCTGCACGACCATGTGATTTTCCAGTGAAACGCATAGGGAAATTCCCTAGAAAAATAGGAATATTCCCTATGGACTTTGCCGCGCCTTGGTTCGTATCATTGAATTACCCGCAGCAACCAAGGAGCGAACATGACATCGATAAAGTGGGCCATCGCGGTTTTCATGCTCGGCTGTCTGGCGCTTTCCTGCGACGAGAACGGCGGCCTGACGATTGACGCCAGCACCAGCGCGGAGAGCGTCGTCCCCGACTGCGTGCGTTACGTGGATCCGGATCTCCGCTTGATCGGGGACGGCCTGTCCTGGGAAACCGCGCACAACACCGTGAAGCTCGCGCTCGTCTCCGGGGCCGAGGCGGTGCGCACCGGCGGCAAGAGCGCCTGTGAGATCTGGGTGAAGGGCGACGAGGAGCTCTCCGGTAGCGATCTGGACGAAGACCTGCCGGCAGCGAGCGCGGAGCTGCTCTCATCCGGCAAGCTGGCCGTGTACAGGAAGTTCCTGGGAACGGAGAAGACGAGGGGAACCGGGCAGGTTGGGATCGTGATTCCCGCAAACGGAGAGACTGGGAATGCTTTTGCTGGAAAACGAGTTCTTGAAAATAGTGACCTCTCTTTTGTGAAGAACCCCCAATCAGTTGATGGGCCATTTGCCAAGGGTACATCTGTTTCCACGGCGGATATTCAGCAAGCAAATATTGTCGGCGATCTGACCATGGTTCCCGATGACACCCACGACTTCCCGGTGTTGACGACCGCTATCAGTGATAACGCAATTATTAGCGGTGACCATCCGTATATTTTGCTGAATGACACCGGAACCAATCACAATGATTGGTATTTTGACGACTATTCCCACGGTGACTTAGCAATATACGCTACTAGTAACAATAACAAAAGTCTTTATTACGATGTTAGCGAGGGGAAGTTTGGAATTAATACATGGAATCCAGGGAGCACTCTTGATGTCTCTGGAACTTTTAATGTTTTTGGAAGCGCTAATTCTGATTATATTGCAAAATTTTTCAATGATGGCAATTCATATCTAGATCATGGAGTAATCATCCAATGCGGTAGCGATGACTCCGCGGGTAATGCAGGCACACTCGTTAGATTCAACGACGGGAATGGCGATCAAGTGGGTAGAATCCAATTCTACCAGAATACCCTTAGAATGGGCTGGGATACCAACGATAGCGTCATTATGGCATCGAATGGCAATGTGGGGATCGGCGGGTCTCCAGAGACCGCTTTGACCGTTGTTGGAAGCGCTGTCAGCCATCCTTCCTGGAGTAGCTCCTACGATACTCTACAGATTCAAAACAATAATACCTATTCCGTTCTGGATATTGTTGGCCCCAATAGTGGCACAAGCGAGGTCATCTTCTCTGACTCGGATGACAGAATGATCGGTGGAATCAAGTACAGTCACTCTGACAACAGTATGCAGTTCTTTGCTAATGGCAATAGTTCCGAGAAAATGCGTATCGCAAGCAATGGCAATGTGGGCATTGGAACGAGTACACCGGATTATAGACTTGACATCCATGGAACAATCAGGGCCGAAGAAGTTATTGTTGAGTCATTTTCTGCCGATTTCGTTTTTGATGATGATTACGATCCGATGCCCCTTGATAACGTAGAATCATATGTCAAGGAATACCATCATCTTCCCGGTGTGCCGTCAGCCGCAGAGGTGGAAAGAAACGGAGTTTCTCTGAGTGACATGCAGGCGCGATTGCTTCAGAAGGTGGAGGAGCTTACATTGCATGCCATCGATCAGAACCGGCGTATCCAGGAACTTGAGGCCAGAGTCGCAGAATGCCGCTGATGGGGGTGCAATATGAAAAGGATATTTAATTTGCGCCACTCAATTACTAATAGTAGGGAGATAC
>JAQTNF010000049.1 GCA_028713995.1 Deltaproteobacteria bacterium
GGTTCAACTGGTGGCTCTACGCGCACTCCACGTCGATCAAGCTCCAGGGCGGCGCGCAGAAGGAGAACGGCGACGCCGGCCCCGGCTGGGCGCGCTTCGGCCAGCTCCAGGCCCAGCTCCTCTTCTAGAAAAAAGAAAAGGAAAGGTTACTTCTGGCTGCGGATGAGCACCTCTCGGATGCCGCCGTCGTAGACCTGGATGCCCGAGATGGGCGTGCCGGTGCGCCCCTCGACCATTTCGGCTTCGTACTCGCCGGCCATGAGGGTCATGGCCTCGCAGGTCGTGAACTTGCCCTTGTACCAGTCGGTCGCGCCTTTCTGCTTGATACGGATCGCCTTGCGCACGCAGTTGGCGCCCGTGACGAGCGTAATCTGTCCGACCGGGATCTTGATTTCGCGCTTGATGCGCCGCCCGGACGGGATATCCACGTCGCGCAGCGTTTGTTCCGGTGCGCCCGTGATGGCCTGGGACGTGATGGTGAAGTCGTAGCGCCCCGGCTTGAGCGAGATCTCCTTGCCCACGGGCACGTTCTCCTCGACGACCGTGGGGTTGGCGTCAGCGGTCTTGACCGTGATCTTGCCCTCGGTCTCCTTGCCGTTGAGGATGAGCTTCGCCACGAACGCGCCGTTCGTGCCTTCGATGGCCTCCTCGTCGCTGACCGCTTGTTTTTCCTCGGCCGCTGCGGGCTGCTCGGGCGGGGCCTCCTTTTCGACCGCGACCTGGGTCTTGTCGTTGATGCCGGAGAGCTCGGCCACGGGATCCACGTTGGGATCCACGTCCGACACGAGCTTTTCGGTGCGGCTCTCCTGCGCACCGCCGCACGCCGCGAGCGCGAGGAACATGGCGCCGACCACGATCAATCCAAGGATTCTCGCTTGCATGTGTCACCTCCCCGTGGGGCTGGTTCGAGTTCCTGCCTATTGCCTCTTCGTTTGCTCCACTTCTATCTTCCGAAGGGGGAGAAATCAAGTTTGTCTCGATTGCCGAACGAAATCCGGCCTGTCACGGCAGATCGATCACGACGGCGTTGCCCGACAGGGTCGCGGGATAGGTGGTGAGTGGAGACGGCGCAGGGCCCTTGGCGGGCCTGCCGTCGAGCCGGAACTGGGACCCGTGGCAGGGACAGTCGAGCAGCTTCGTGGCTTTTGTGTACATGACGATACAGCCCTGGTGCGTGCACCTCGCGTCGAGCGCCTTCACGATCGTGGCAGAGTCGCGCACCAGGACGAGGTCCCGCCCGCCGAGCCTGACCGCCTTCACGCCTCCCACCGCCGTGAGCTCGGACGCCTTGTCGAGCGGTAGCGAGACTTTGCCGGCGGCGAGGACGACGCGCCGTCCGGACAGGGCGAGCCCCGCCGCCACGCCGGCGACGAGCTTGAGGAACCCCCTGCGGGTCGTGTCCATGGGCAGCTCCTTCTCGTAAGAGGACGGACGCGGGACCCGGCGGATTCAACGCTCAGCCGCGCGGGTGGAATTTTCTGTGCACGCGGAGGATATGGTCCGTCGTGACGTGTGTGTAGATCTGCGTGGTCGAAATGTCCACATGGCCGAGCATGGCCTGGACCGAGCGCAGGTCCGCGCCGCCCTCGAGTAGGTGCGTGGCAAAGGAGTGGCGCAGCTTGTGCGGGCTCAGGGGCTTGCGGATGCCGGCGACCATCGCATACCTGCGGATGATGAGCCAGAACGACTGCCGGGTCATGGGGGCCCGGCGGTGCGTGAGGAACACCGCGGTCTCGCCCGGCTTCGCCCATGATCGTCGCGCCTCCTCCATGTAGCGGACGATCATGGCCACGGCCCACTCGCCGAGCGGAACGACGCGGCGCTTGTCGCCCTTGCCGGTCACGGCCAGGAAGCCGGCTTGCAGGTCCATGTCCGCGAGGCGCAAAGAGACGAGCTCGGACACGCGCAGCCCGGCGGCGTACATGGTGTGGAGCATGGCCGCGTCACGCTTGCCGCGCGCCGTGGCCGGATCCGGGGCCGCGAGCAGGCTCTCGACCTCCTCGCGCGTGAGCACCACCGGGAGCGTGCGCTGGATCTTGGGCGAGTCCGCGTCCTCGGTGGGATCCGTGGGCAGGTAGCGCTCGGTTCGCAGGTGGCCGAACAGCCCGCGCAGGGCGGAGAGCGTCCGGGCCTGGGAGCGGCGCTTGAGACCGCGGCGCGACAGCCGGCCGAGGTACTCGGTGATGGTCGCGGGCGAGATCCCTCCGGCCTCGAGCCCGGACTCCTCGGAGAAGTCCGTGAACGCGGCCAGATCCGCCGCGTAGGCGTCGATCGTGCGGGGAGCGAGCCCGCGCTCCACCTTGAGGTGCGCGAGGTAGACGTCCACGAGCGGTGACAGATCCGGCATGCGCTTTTTATGATATCATCCCGGCTCCGGCGTTCCAAAAGACCGGCCGGACATGCGCGGAGGGACGATGACCGAGAAAGCGAGCGTAAGCTGGTCCAGGGCGTGCCTGCAGGTCTACACGGGCAACGGCAAGGGAAAGACCACCGCGGCGTTCGGGCTCGCCCTGCGCGCGGCGGGACGCGGGCTCAAGGTCTTCATCGGGCAGTTCATGAAGGGTTCGGAGTACGGCGAGCTCGAAGGCGTGCGGTTCCTGCGCGGGCTCGTGGACATTGAGCAGTTCGGCTCACCCTCCTGCATTCCCCTGCGGGACGTCCCGAAGCCGGAAGACGTGGCCCTCGCGCGGGCCGGGCTCGAGCGCTGCAAGGAAATGCTCGCGGGCGGGCAATATCGCATCGTCATCCTCGACGAGATCAACGTGGCCGTGCACTTCGGGCTCCTGCCGCTCGCGGACGTGCTCGCGCTCGTGGACGGGCGCCCTTCGGACGTGGAGCTCGTGTGCACCGGCAGGTACGCCCGGCCCGAGCTCGTCGAGCGAGCCGATCTCGTCACCGAGATGCGCGACGTTCGCCACTACTACGACACCATGGGGCTTGCGGCCAGGGACGGCATCGAACGGTAGCCGCGATGAGCCCACGGACCAGGCGGATCGCGGTTGTCGGAGCGCTCGCGGCGGGCGCGGCGCTCGGCCTCGCCATCCACGCGTGCGGGGAGCGGCTCGCATCCATGTCGGCCGGGCGCTTTGCGGCGCGCGCGGCGTCGCGGGTGGCCCTGTTCTCGCCCGCGGCCGTGGAGATCGTGTTCGCGCTCGGCGCGGGTCCCAAGGTGGTTGGGGTCACGCGCTACGCGGTGCGCCCGCCCGAGGCTGGAGAGCTGCCGGACATCGGGGGGTTCACGGACATGAACCTGGAGCGCCTCGCCGTGCTGAAGCCCGACCTGATCGTGACCCAGGGCACGAGCGAGCCGCTCGCCGGGTTCTGCGCGTCGCGCGGCATCCGGCTCCTCGTGCTGCGCATCGAAACCGTGGCGGACGTGCTCTCGGCCTGTCGCGAGCTCGGGCGGCAAGTCGGCGCGGCGCAGGAGGGAGAGCGTCTCGCGGCGCTCATCGGCGCGGAGCTCGAAAGCGTGCGGCGCGGCGTGGCCGGGCTTCCCAAGGTGCCGTGCTTCCTGAGCGTGGACCGCTCGGCGGGCAGCCTGCGCGGGCTGCTCACGGCTGGCCGGGACACATTCCTCACCGAGCTTACGGACGCGGCGGGCGGCCGCAACGTGTTCGCGGACATGGGGCAGCTCTACCCGATCGTCTCCAAGGAGGCGCTGCTCGCGCGCGCTCCCGAGGTCGTGGTGGAGCTCAAGCCTGGAGGCGCAGCGGCCGACGAGGCGGCCCTCACGGCGGACTGGCGGGACATGGCCGGGCTGCCCGCGGTCGCGAACGCACGGATCTCGGTCGTGACGCGGGCGGACGCGCTCCTGCCCGGCGTAGGCCTCGGCGGACTGGCCCGAACGCTCGCGGCGATCCTTCATCCCGAGGCAATGCCCCATGTCCGTTGACGCGAAAGCGCTCGTGGAGGCCGAGGCCGTGTGCGCGGGCTACGCGAACGGGCCGGACGCCGTGGCCGGTGTGGACCTGCGTGCTTCGGCCGGGCGCATCCTGGTGCTGACCGGGCCGAACGGCGCGGGCAAGAGCACACTGCTCGCGGTGCTGGCCGGGATTCTGGCACCGCGGCGCGGCCGCGTGACCATCGACGGACGGGACGTGTGCTCCCTGCCCGGGCCCGAGCGCGCGAGGCTCATGGGATACCTGCCGCAGGAGGTGCGCGCGTCGGCGCCGTTCACCGTGCGCGAGGTCGTGGCGCTCGGCCGCTTCCCGCACGGGAGGGGGCTCGCGTTCGAGACCGACGACGACCTTTGCGCCGTGGACGAGGCGCTCGCGGCCACGGGGATGACCGCGCTCGCGGGGCGCCCGTTCGGCGAGCTCTCGGGCGGCGAGAAGCAGCGCGTGCTCATCGCCTCGATCCTGGCGCAGGGGCCGCGCGTGCTTTTGCTCGACGAGCCCACGTCGGCGCTCGATCTCGGACGCAAGGCCGAGGTCTTCGCGATCCTGCGCGAGCGTGCGCGCAAGGGCGCCGCGGTCGTGGTCGTGACGCACGATCTCAACCTGGCGGGCGTGTTCGCGGACGAGGTGGCGCTGCTCGCGAAAGGGGTGATTCTGGTCCTGGGTCCGCCGGCGCAGGTCTTGCGACGCGAGGTGCTCGAGCCCGCCTACGGCCCGGCCTTCGTGGTCGTCCCGCGCGCGGACAGCGCGGTCCCGGCCGTGTTGCCGCGCCCCGTGGAGGCCGCACGATGACCGGGCTGCGAGCCTGGCGCTTTGCCGCGTGGTTCGCAGGAGGGCTCGGCCTGTGGCTCGCGGCCATCGCGCTCGCCCCGCTCGTGGGGCCCGAGCGCGCCTCGTTCGGCGAGGCCTGGTCCGCCATTTGGGGTGCGACCGCGATTGGCCCGTCGTTCGACATCATCCTCTTGCAGCGGCTGCCGCGCGTGCTCCTCGGCGCTCTGGCCGGAGGAGCCCTGGCAGTGGCCGGCGCCGCGTTCCAGGCCGTGCTGCGCAACCCCCTGGCCGAGCCGTACACGCTCGGCGTGGCGAGCAGCGGGGCGCTGGGCGCGCTCGCGGTCATGAGCTTCGGGCTGTCGGCGTCCTTTGGCCCGTTCTCGTCCGTGCAAATCGGCGCGCTCGCGGGCGCGGGCGCGAACGTGCTCCTCGTGTCGGCCCTTGGCAGGCGACGGGGCGCAGGAGGCGGCAACGGCATGCTGCTCGCCGGGATCGCGGTGAGCCTCATCTCGGCTGCGCTCATGATGCTCGTGCGATATCTCTCGTCGCCGCACCGCATGGTGGAGATGGACCGCTGGCTCATGGGCGGGCTCGACGTGACCGGGTTCGACGCGGTCGCCGGGGTCGTGCCGCTGCTTTTGCCCGGGCTCGCGGCCGTGGTCCTGCACGCGCGGGCGATCGATCAGCTCTTGCTCGGCCCGGCCATGGCCGAGGGCCGCGGCGTGGACGTGGACGCCTGTCGCAGGGACGTGTTCCTCGGAGGCTCGCTCGCCACGGCCGCGGTCGTGGCGGTCACCGGGCCCATCGGGTTCGTGGGGCTCATCGTTCCGCACGCGGTGCGCAGGTTCGCGCCGCGCGATCACCGCGTGATCCTGCCGGTCTCGTTCTTCGCCGGGGGAGCGTTCCTCGTGCTCGCGGACACCGTGGCGCGCATCGTGGCCGCGCCGGCCGAGATCCCGGTGGGCATCCTGACCGCCGCGGTCGGCGGGCCCATCTTCCTGGTCATCCTGGCGAGGGGGCGAGCTTCGAGGGAGTGATCAGTGATCGAGGTCGGGCGTACGCTTGCTCGCTAGCCTTGGTCTATGCAGGGGCTGTCGCACTTCGTCGTCTCGCATACCGTGAGGGATTGAAAGCTGGTCAGGCAATTGCCTGTCATCAGGTACTGCACCACGCAATTGCCGCTGCAGTTCGAAAGGTTGTCGCAGGTGCACTCGTTCATGCAATCGATGTAGTCGGAGCAGTCGCCGCCCGAGAAATCGCCGCTCTTGTAGCCGGAGCCGAAGGCCTTCTTGAGATCCCCGTCGCATTTGTCGAGCACGCAGCTTGAGAATTCATCCTCATCGGCCTGTGTACAGCTTCCGGTGTCTGTGCCCGTGTCCGTGGCTGTATCGGTGTCGCAGTCCTGTGGGCCGAAGGTCGGGATCTTGTCTGACGAGCTGTCGTCGTCGTCGCCGCAGCCGGCGAGCGTCAGGCCGACGAGGCCAAGGGAAAGAGCGGCAAGAATGAGAGCGAAACGGTGAAGCATCTGGGTTCTCCTTTTGTTGGGCTGTTTCAGTGACAGCGGCACGTTCCATGTGTAACACAAATTTTCTGAGCCCGCAAAGAATTCATAGCGTGGAATTGACAGCGCCATCGACATTGCGTCGTCGAAAGACCCGCTCACAAATGTGACGGCCGAACAATCGCAGCCGAACCTGGAATCAGCATGAAAGATTATTTAATAACGCATCGTTTTTTCTTCGCTTTTGGCAGACGCGACTCAATTGTCGCCAAAGTCAAGAGGCAGGAGGGTTCCAAACGACACATTCGATTGCGAACAGCCAAAACCCTTGGCATGAGGTATGCTTATACTTAATCATTGACGGTTGTGGGTGTGTGGCCGATGTGGGCACCACGCGAACCAAGGAGACCTCCCAAATGAAATGCACGACGGTCAAGATGACAGCAGCGGCAGGACTCGTCTGGCTCGTGCTCATGGGATGCGCCGCCGACGAGGCACGTCCGGGGGGCTCCGTGGACACACGGGTGGCGACGGTCCCCGCGGCCAAGCACCTGGATCCATCCTGGATGATCGACGCGCAGATCCCCGGAACCCGCCCGCAGGGCATGACCATCGACGACGGCGAATGCTGCAGCAGTCCGGGACAGGCCGACGAGTGCTGGGACGCGGATCGGCAGATGGACGGCATCGTTTCGTGCACGCCGGAGAACGCGTGGGAGGTGTGCGACAGCAGGCTGTGCGTCGAAGGCAAGTGTGCGGCCTCGTACTGCAACGGGTTCCTCACGTGCTCGTGCTGGGGCGGCTGCGCGTGGTGGGATCCGGACACGTCCAACTCGCCCGGCAAGCTGTGCGCCGGCATGGGGCTCTCCTGCTGCGAGGGCGACTACCCCACGGACTCATCGGCCGTGGGCTACTGCTCCGACGACCCCACGTGCGGCAAGGGGTGCGTGGTGGACGAGCAGTGCCTCGACGACGGGAACGTGTGCACGAACGAATATTGCGACGTGGACTCGGGCAGGTGCTTCCACACCCACAACACCCTGCCGTGCGACGACGAGAACGCCTGCACGCTCATGGACACGTGCTCGGACGGCACCTGCATAAGCAGCGTGCCGCTCAATTGCGACGACGCGAACCCGTGCACCGACGACTCGTGCGATCCGGCCACGGGCTGCGTCCACGTGAACAACACCGACCCGTGCGACGACGGGAGCGCATGCACCATGGGCGACGTCTGCTTGAACGGCGCGTGCGTGGGCGGGCCGCCGCGCGACTGCAACGACGGCAACCCGTGCACCGACGATTCGTGCAATCCGATCACGGGTTGCGTCGATACTCCGAACACGGCCGCGTGCAACGACGGCAACCTGTGCACGGCGGACGACACCTGTTCGGGCGGCGTGTGCGTGGGCGGGCCGCCCGTCGACTGCAACGACTCGAACCCGTGCACGAACGATTCGTGCATCCCGAACCTCGGCTGCTGGCACAACAACAACGCGGACGTGTGCGACGACGGGGACGTGTGCACGACGTCAGACGCGTGCTCGGGCGGCGCGTGCGTGGGCGGGCCGCCGCTCGACTGCAACGACGACAATGTTTGTACGGATGACACCTGCAACGCGCTCCTGGGCTGCGTCCGGGCGAGCAACACGGCGCGGTGCGACGACGGGAACGCGTGCACGAACAACGACACCTGCTCGAACGGCGTGTGCGTCGGCGCGGCGATCACATGCAACGACGGCAACCCATGCACCGACGACACGTGCGACCCGGCCACGGGCTGCGTGTTCTCGAACAACACGAGGGCGTGCAGCGACGGCAACGCCTGCACCACCAACGACCGCTGCCAGTCTGGAACGTGCATGGGCGGGCCGGCGCTCGTGTGCAACGACGGGAACCTGTGCACGACCGACTCGTGTGACACGAGCGTCGGGTGCGTGTACGTGAACAACACCGTGGTGTGCAGCGACGGGAACGAGTGCACCACGAGCGATCATTGCAGCGGCGGGGTGTGCACGGGCGGGCCCGCGCCGAACTGCAACGACGGAAACGTGTGCACGACCGATTCGTGCGACCCGGCCACGCCGGGGGGATGCGTCCACGCGAACAACACGCTCGCCTGCGACGATGCGAACACCTGCACCACGGGCGAGCATTGCAGCGCCGGATCGTGCACGGGCGGGAGCGCGCTCCCCTGCGGCGACGGGAACCCCTGCACGGACGACTCGTGCAACCCCGCCACCGGATGCACACACTCCAACAACACGGCCGCGTGCGACGACGGGACCCCCTGCACCGTGGGCGACGTCTGCGCGGGCGCATGGTGCGTCCCCGGCGCCCCCAAGGACTGCGACGACGGCAACCTCTGCACGGTGGACTCCTGCACCCCGGGGACCGGCGCATGCGCGAACACGTGGATCCCGGGCTGCTGCCGGGACGCCACCGACTGCGGCGACGCGTGCAGCGTCGATCCCACGGATCCGGATGCGGACTGCCAGTTCACCATGTGCGATCTCAACAGGTGCGTATGCGTGCCGGATCCGGGCAACGTCTGCTCGCCGGACCCCCTCGAGTTCCCGCCGAACTGCTACGAGGGCGCGTGCAACGCGAGCGGCTCTTGCGAGCCGAGCGATATCGGCAAGTCGGACAACGACATCTGCCGCCAGGCGTTCGTGTCCGGCGATCCGGCGCAGCTCGACACGGCGGGCGCCGCGTACCTCGGCATGTTCACCAACTCGTCTGGCCCGCAGGCGATTCTCGTCGCGTCGGGCACCAACCTGTGCGCGAACGACAACTACGAGGCGACCGGCATCAACTGCAAGGAGGCGGGAGGCGCCGACGACATCGGCCACGCGGGCAAGGATGTGGTGTACGCGTTCCGCTACCAGACCAGCGCCGCGGACCAGTATCGGCTCTATTCCTACCTCGTGAAGGTGGAGGCCGACTTCAACGTGGGCATCTACATCCGCACCGACATCGAGAACGCCGACCAGTGCCCGGAGGGCATGAACGAGGGACTGTCCGGCAAATACACCGTGGCGTCGGCGCGCTGCTATTACCCGTACACCGCGGCCGCCGTCGTCATGGAGGACGAGTGCGACGACTCCGGCAACACGCTGGCGGACCAGCAGTGCTGCTACCCCGATCCCAAGGCCGGGGAGACATGGTGCGAGGGCAACAACTGCTGGGGCTCGGATTGCGGGTACTACTGGTGCCGCCGCTTCTATCCCGAGGGGTGCTGCGACTACGACGGCGACGAGTGCGAGCCCGGTCTCGACACCACGTGGCCGCTGTGCACGGGCACGTGGGAGTACCCGAGGGATCCGTACAACTGCAACCTGGAGAAGGAGGGACACCCGTACAGCCAGGTGGCGAGCGCGGTCATCTATCCGGACGGCGCGGTCGACGGCTCGTACAAGACTGTGTTCATTTTTGTGGACGGCGTCACCGCGGCCGACCCGGCCAACGAAGGCAACTTCTACGTCACGGTGCAGCGCCAGGAATGGTCCGCGAGCCCGTGCGACCGAGTCAACGACGATGCGCGCGTATTCGATCTCACCTCGGCCGGGGGCTCGGGCGCCACGTGGATCGGCACCTTGAGCAGCGTCGTGAACAGCATGCACGCCGGCTCCGGCGACTGCGGCGGCTACTCGTGCGACAACAACGACTGGGGAGGGGCCACGGCCTGCCACGAGGCGGGGACCGCCAACGAGTTCTGGCCCAACACGGAGCACTTCAAAATCGAGCGCAGCCCCGGGACCGGCAACCGGAAGTACTGCATCATGACGGACGAGGCCGGGTTGACACGGGCCGATCTCGTGCTGTCAATCGACCAGAAGACGGGCGGCGGCAACGGTATCTGCTCGGCCTCCTACTCGGGAGTGGGCTGCGCGCACAACACCACGAAGAGCGGCTCGCTCACGCTCCTGCCCACGACCGCGGGCGACATCAAGGCCGAGTTCACGGCCAACGAGGGGGTGCTGTACCTTGTCCAGCTTTCGGAGTACGCGCAGCGCACGCAGCCGTGCGGAACCGTGTCGGGCGACAAGTGCGACTACAAGCTGACCGTCACCGAGTACGGGTGCCCGCCGACCTGCGCGTCCCCGCCCGAGATGCCGCGGGGAACGATCAACATCGACGATGTCTCGTACGGTTTCGTGACGAACAGCGGCACGCTCACCTCGGGAGACGGCAACACCTACGACAGCCCGGGCGTGAACGACTACGCGGACGAGAACTGGACGCTTCAGAACAACACGACGGTTGCGGTGAGCGCCACGGTGCGCATCTGCCCGACCACGAGCTGGAACGTGATCGCCGGGCTCTGGAGCTGCGCCAACGCGAACCTGACGGTCAAGAACAGCTTCGGCAACTCCACGAGCTGCGAGACGTTCACCTACACGGTGCTGCCCGGCCAGCCCTATTACATCGTGGCCGACGGCCGCAACAACGGCTCGTACGGTAGCTACAACCTGCAAGTGGAGTGGGGCACCGCGCCCACCGCGTGCAAGGCGCCCGACCTGTGGACGATCCCGTACAACGGGCCTATCCTGGGCCCGCTCACCGGAAACGGCAGCGGCTTTGTGCCGAGCAACGTCGTGTCCGGCTCGTCGTGCGACAGCCAGAGCTGGTCGGGCTTCGGCGCGGGCTTCGACGAGCTGTGGCGCATCGACATGTTGGCCAACGACAACGTGTTCTTCACCGAGTGTCCGGGCGACGGAGGCTCTGCCAACTTCGATACGACCTTCGCCCTGTTCGACTGCACGGGCAAGCTGGTCGAGAGCAACGACGACGGGTGCTGGGGGTGGTCGTCCAACTCCAAGATGCACGAGAACATGAAGGCCACGCGCGCCCCGTATTACTTCCTGATTGACGGGGTGTACGCGTCGGGCAACTACTGGGGCGAGCCGCACTGCGGCGACTACACGGCGGTCCTGCAATGAGGTGGTCATGAGCGGCAAGGGATTTCTGCTCGCGATCGGGTTCGTCCTTGCGAGCTCGGTCCTTTGTTGGGGATGCGCCGAATGCGCGAAGGACGCGGACTGCGCGCAGGGCAAGGTGTGCTCGTCGGGCGAGTGCAAGGCCGGACCACCCGCGGACGCTGGCAAGGACGCGTCGGACACCTCCGACACGTCGGACACGTCCGATGCGTCCGACACAGGCACCGGCACAGGCACCGACACCGGCATCGACACCGGCACGAGCACGGATACGGGCACCGACACCGAAGCCGACGCGGGCGCGGACGCGGGCACCGACACGGGAGCCCAGCCTCTCGCCGACGGGGCCGCATGCGGCGGCGATACGGAATGCAAGTCCGGGCACTGCGGCGGCGGCTTCTGCTGCAAGGAGGGGGAGTGCTGCGGCACGCCCGGGACGCCCACCGACTGCGACGAGACCCTGTGCGTGCAGCGCTTCTGCGACGGCAACTTCGAGTGCCACTATTACAACATGGCGTGCGGCGCGCTGGATCTCTCGGATGGCCTCCTGTGCCAGGGCGCCTCGCGCTGCAACGCAGAAGGGGGCTGTGCGACGCTCTCGGGCTGCACGGGCGCGTACGCGGGCTCAGAAACGTACGTGTGTGAGGCCGGCGGCGTGGCCGAGGAGTGCTTCGTCGCGTGCACGGATGAGAACCAGTGCAACGCGGGCTACCGCTGCACCGGCGACGACTGCCTGCCCAAGCTCGACAACGGCAGCAAGGGCTGCGAGCAGAACCAGGACTGCGAGTCGGGGCATTGTTACGCGCCCACGCAGAGCTGCTGCGACTTCGGCATCTGCTGTTCGCAGGACGCGGACTGCGCTCCGTGGGGTTGCAACGAATCCATCTGGGTGTGCCTCGACTCGTGCACGGTGGGCGGGCTCGACGAGGACTCGGCCTGTGCGACCGGCTCCCACTGCGACAGCGGGTGGTGCGTCGAGAACCTGCGGAACGGCGCCTACTACTGCGACGAGGCCTCGGACTGCTCCTCCACATACTGCGACGTGTCGAACGGCATCTGCTGCGTTGGCGGGCACTGCTGCACCGACAACGAGGATTGCGACGGGTTCACGTGCGACAAGCTCGGCGGCTTCATCTGCGTCGAAAATTGCGCGCCGCAGGGGCCGGACAACGACGCCCTGTGCGACGAGGGTTTCCACTGCGAGTCGGGCGCGTGCGTGGAGAGCTACGAGAACGGATCCGAGTGCGAGCGCGGCGGACAATGCGAATCCGCCCATTGCGGCGACGGGTTCTGCTGCGCGCAGGGAGAGTGCTGTTTCGCGGCCTCGGACTGCGACCGTTCCACGTGCGTGACGCGCACCTGCGACGGCAACAAGGAGTGCACCTACTACAACATGGGTTGCGGATCTGCGGACCTCTCGGACGGTGGCACATGCTCTTCAGGCAGCCTGTGCGACGGCTTCGAAGGCTGCGTGGCGGTTGCGGCGTGCACGACGGGCTACATGCCGGACGGGGACTATTCCTGCTCGCAAGGCTCGGTGCACGAGACGTGCAAGACGACGTGCACGGGCGACGGGGACTGCGTGTTCGACTGGCATTGCGACTCGCCCTCGTGCCTGCCGGATCTCGCGGACGGAGAGGATACGTGCGATTCGAACCTCGACTGCGCGTCCGGCAACTGCAACGTCTTCACGGGGGTGTGCTGCGACTCGGGCTACTGCTGCAACGACAACGGCCAGTGCAGCGGGCTCGCCGATCTGTGCGAGACGGCCACGTGGTCGTGCGTGACCTCGTGCGACAGCGGCGGCTCCGACGACGACGCCCTGTGCGCGCCGCTCGGCGACTTCCACTGCGATGAGGGCGTCTGCATGGCGGACCTCGGCAGCGGCGAGGGCGCCTGCAACGAGAGCTCGGACTGTGTGTCGGGCTACTGCGACGCCGCGGCCGGCATCTGCTGCGACGCGGGAACGTGCTGCGCCGACGACCTGGGCTGCGACGGATTCCTGTGCGACCCTGTCCTGTTTCACTGCGGGGACGACTGCAACCCGCTCGGTACGGAGGACGACGGCCTGTGCGTCTCGGGATACCACTGCGACGGCCACGCCTGTGTGCCAGACCTCCCCGACGGCGAGAGCGGGTGCGACGAGAGCTCGGATTGCGAATCGGGCAAGTGCACCGTGGCCACGGGCGTGTGCTGCACCGGCGCCGGGACCTGCTGCAACGACGAAGGCCAGTGCAGCGACGGCAACCCCTGCACGACCGACACGTGCGGAGCGGGCTTCCACTGCTCGAGCAGCGCGAAGGGCGACGGCGAGCTGTGCTCGGACGGGGTGTTCTGCAACGGCAACGAGCGCTGCTACGGCGGAGTGTGCACGCCCGGAAGCTCCCCGTGCGGGTACCTCGAGGGCTTGTGCCGCGTCGTGTCGTGCAACGAGTCCGGGAGGTCGTGCTCCATGACGCCATCGGACGAGGGCGAGGACTGCTCGGAGCCGCTGTGGTGCCTCGGCGGCGAGAAGATGGTCTGCTCGGGCGGCGCATGCGTCGATCCCGGAACCGGCACTCCTCCGTGCACCGGCTCCACCGGCGCCCCGTGCACGGTCTACGACTGCAACGAGAACGATCAGCTCTGCGACGAGGTGCCCGGGCAGGACGGGATCTCGTGCAACGACTCCGATCCCTGCAACGGTGAGGACCTGTGCGAGGACGGAGCGTGCGCCCACGGCGGCAACCCGTGCGAAGACGGGAACCCGTGCACCGCGGACGAGTGCACCGACGTCGACGGCGGCCCGGAGTGCGGCGCGCACACGCCCAGGCCCGATCTCGATCCTTGCGACGACGGGTTGTGCGCGGGTTACGACGCGTTCTGCGTCGCCGGGAGCTGCATCCCGGGCGAGACGAGACCGTGCAACGACGGAAACGCGTGCAACACCGAATCCTGCGCGATCGTGGGGGGGGTGGCCGAATGCTCCCCCCCCGGCGCGGTGACCCCCGCGGCGATCTCCTGCGGCGGCAGCGTGGAGCTGATCGGCGATGATTTCGGCGCACGCGACTACTACGAGTACAACGCCACGTGCGCGGGCGAGCTCCCGGGCAAGGAAGCGCTCATCGCCGTCAACATGGCCCTCGCGGGCAACGCCACCATCACGGTGTCGGGCGCGACCCCGGCCATGGACGTGGACATCATGTACATGGGCGACGCCTGCGATCCCCTGACCTGCCTCGCCACTGGCACGAACGCGCTCGCAGTGACGCTGCCCGCGGGCGCCTCGTCCTTCGTGCTCGAGGGCGGCGACGGCCTGCCGCCGGAATCGCTCACCGTGCAGGTGTCCTGTCCCTGAGCCCTGCGAAGAAGTCCTTGAGCAGACGCGCGCACTCGTCCGCGCGCACGCCCTCCACGATCTCGCAGCGGTGGTTCAGGCGCGGATCGTCGAGCAGGGAGTAGAGGGTGCGGGCGGCTCCGGCCTTGGGATCCGGGCATCCGTAGACCACGAGCGGGATGCGGGCGTTCACGATGGCGCCCGCGCACATGGGGCAGGGCTCCAGGGTGACGTACAGGGTCGCGCCGTCGAGGCGCCAGTATCCGATGTCGCGGGCGGCCTGTGCGATGGCGAGCATCTCGGCGTGCGCGAGGGGGTCTTGCAGCCTCTCCCGCCGGTTCGCGCTGCGTCCCACGATCCGATCGCCGCGGACCACCACGCATCCAACTGGCACCTCGCCCTCTCGAGCGGCCTGCGCGGCCAGCGCAAGGGCCTCGGCCATGAACCGGTCGTGGTCGGGATTCTCCATGCCTCATCATATCCCGAAAGCCGAATGGGAGTAGATCCGCTCCAGGGTCGCGAGCACGGTCGCGGGATCGTGCAGGCGCCTCGCGGCTGCGAGCGCGCCCGCGGACAGGCGTTCCCTCAGGCGCGCGTCGTGCGCGAGGACGGCCACGGCCGAGGCCACCTCCGCCGGATCGCGCATGTGGACGAGGAAGGCCTCGCGGCCGTGTTCGAGCCCCTCGGCAACCGCGCGGTCTACGATGACCGGCAGGCCGAGCGCGAGCGCGTTGACGAGCTTGATGGGCGCGCCTCCGGGCAACAGGCGCGGCACGAGCGCGATGTCGGCGGAGGCCATGAGGCCGAGCGCCCTCGCCGGCTCCCCGTGGGGACGCACGCTCGCGAAATCCTCGAGGCCGAGCCGTCGCAGGAGCGAAACGAGCCCGTCGCTCTTCGAGTCTGTGACGAAAAGGATCTCCAGGAGATCGCGGCTCGCGCGATCCAGCAGGGAGAGGCCGCGGCATAGCTCTTCCACTCCCTGGTAGCGGTCCAGGTTGCCGGCGTAGATCGCGCGGAGCCTGCCGGGCGCGCGGGCCTCGACGTCGCGGGGAATCCCGGGAAGCTCGGCGTGCGGGCGGACCACCTCGATGCAGGAACGGGGCACCCCGGCGGCGGCGCATGCGTCCGCAACGAAGTCGCTCACGGCCGCGACGCGATCGGCGAATCGCGGCAGGAAGCGGTCGATGAGCCCGCCCGCGAGCGCTGCCGGGGCCTCGAGCCTCGGATCGAGGTAGGTCGCCAGCTCCGGGCCGAGCAGGGCGTGGGCGTGGAACACGAGCGGTGTCCTGCTGCCGGGATCGGCCAGCCGGGCCGCTGCCAGGGCCTCGCAATGGTGTGCGTGCACGATGTGCGGCCTGAGGGAGCGGGCGAGGGAGCGCGCCCGCAGGGCGAGCGACAGGTCGAGCACGGGCTTCTGCCACGCCGGGCCGGAGCGCTCGGACGAAAACGAGGGACGATCCGGGATCCTGTGTATCTCGAACGGCTCGTGGGCCTCGCCTTTCAAGTGGGCGTAGCTGAGGAGGTGCACATCGTGGCCCGCGCGCGCGAGGAGCCTGCAGATCTGGCCGACCAGGACCTGGGTGCCCTGCGCGGTGGGGAAGGGGCCCGCGAAGACGTGGAGCAGCCTCACGGTTCGTCGCCGTCCGCGGGACCGGCGCCATTGGTGCGGCGCGCCACGAGGTACCTGGGCCGGCGCTTCACTTCCACGTGGATGCGTGCAACGTACTCGCCGAGCACGCCGATGAGCAGGAACTGGACGCCCATGAGGAACGAGACGAGCAGGATGGTCGAGGCGTAGCCCGGCTGGGGCGAGCGCCAGACGAAGTGCATCACGCCCACGTAGGCGCCGTAGGCGATGGACAGGAACGTCATGGTGACGCCGATGTACGTGGCGAGGCGCAAGGGGAACGTGGAGAACGACGTGATGCCCCGCAGCGCGAAGCCGAGCATGGCCCGCGTGCCGAACTTGGTCGCGCCCGCCCGTCGCAGCCCGGCCTCGTACCGGACGCGCGCCTGCCGAAAGCCGACCCATGTCGCGAGCCCGCGCAGGAAGAAGTCGGCCTCGGGCATGGAGACGAGGGCGTTTGCCACACGGCGGTCGAGCAGGCGAAAGTCGAGCATGCCCGGTTCCATGGGCATCCGCGTGAGGAAGCTGAAGACGCGGTAGAAAGAGCGCGAGGTGGCGCGTTTCCACCATGACGTGTCCGGGTGATCGACGCGCACACCGTGGACGATGTCGCTGCCACGCTCCCATTCGCGCAGCATTGTGACGATCGCGGCCGGCGGCTGCTCGAGGTCGGCGTCCATGGTCACGATCGCCGCGCCGCGCGAGTCCTCCATGCCCGCGATCAGCGCCGCCTGTTGCCCGAAGCCCCGCGCCAGGTGCAGTCCGCGCACCCGGGGATCGGCCGCGGCGAGCTCGGCGATGACCCGTGCGGTTGCGTCGGTCGAGCCGTCGTCCACCACGATCAATTCCCAGTCGTACGGCTCGCTATCGAGGGCGGCCTTCACGGCCTCGTGCAGGTCCGCGAGGCAGCCTTCCTCGTTGCGGGCCGGGACCACGATGGAGATGAGCCTGCGCGTCATGGGTGCGGCTTCACAGATAGCCCGGGACCGCATCGAACGCAACGGCCGAGATCGAGGCCGAGCCGGCGCGCGAGCTCGCGCAGGTCGCGGGGCAGGGGGGCGAAGAGCGCGGCGGGCTCCTCGCCGTCTTTGAAAGCGATGGACGCCGCATGCAGGGCGTGACGTGGGAGGAGATCGCACGGCGGTTCGAGGTATCGCCGCTCGCCCACGAGCGGGTGCCCGATGTGCGCCAGGTGGATGCGGATCTGGTGCGTCCGGCCCGTGCGCAGCTCCACCTCGAGCAGGCCGTGGGAGCGGGTGCGATCCCTCACGCGCACGACCGAGATCGCCGACTTGCCGCCCGGGATCACGCCGAGGCGCCCGCGACCCAGCGCGCCGATCGGCAGGTCGATCGTGCGCTCCTCGAAACCGGGCGAGCCGTGGCAGAAGGCCACGTAGGTCTTGATCGCGCGTGGCGGCTTCAGGCGTGCGGCCCACCTGGCCACGAGGGACTTGCGCGCCACGAAGACGATGAGCCCGCTCGTGTCCGTGTCGAGCTGGTGCACGGCCCACACGCGACGGTGCAGGTGCTTCGCGAGGACGTGCTCGAGGCTGTCCGGATCGTCGGGGTCGCGCCCCGTGGCCGGGAGCCCGGCCGGCTTGTCCACGACCAGCACGCCGTTGCCCTCGTAGACGATGCGACGGGCGAGCTCCGGGACTTTCGTCATTCCTTTACGGCTCGGCCCTGGCGAAGCGCTCGCCGTTGAACACGTAGGTGATCTCCTTGGGCCCGGTCCACGGCACGACCATGGGGTTGCCGTTGCGTCCGGGGATCGCGCCGTCGAGCGCGGTCTGCACCGGGCCGGTGGCCTGGCCGAGGGTCATGGTCACGGCGCCCGGGGTTTTGTCGGCCTTGCGCAGCTTGTAGCGGTTTTCGAGGGAATACGACGGGCCCTGCACGGCCGTGTCGGCCGTGAAGACCTGGGTGATGGTCTTGTCCGAGACTCGATAGATCTCGATCCAGCGCGTGGTCTCGTCGCCGTCGGTCTGCTCGAGCTCGAGCACAATCTCGCACTTGCCGTCCCCGGTGAGGTCCACGACATCGAAGGACTTGACGCCGCTTCCGCTCGCCACGGGCAGGAGCCTCGTCACGTAGGAGCCGGGCGCCCCGAAGGACGGACCGAAGACCACGAGGCTGCGGCCCATGACCACGATCTGTTCCTGGGTGTCGTCGCCGGCCACGTCGCCGGCCATCACCACCTGAGGGTTCTCGTTGCTCCCGAAGCGGTTCGCCTTGCGGAACGCCGCGAGCGACGCGGACAGATCGCCCTGCGTGAGGACGGGCCACGAGGCCGGCTGCTTCTTCGCGGCAAGGGACACCGATCCCAGGATGTTCTTGACCGGTCCCTTGGGCGCATCGCGATCCACGAGGAACACCGCTGCAGTGAGGCCGGTGCGCTGGCCCTTGGGGCCCAGGATGGCCGCCCAGGGGATGCGCGCCTCGGCCTCGTAGAAGCCCGGTGTGCCGGCCAGGGCCGCGGTCGAGCCCGGGACCACCGGGCCCACGCGCTCGCCCTTGATCTCGCGCACCTCGGCCGCATTCGGCATCAGGAACACGGCAACCCCCATGGCGCGGAGGCCCTTGTCCTTGGCCGAGGGCACGCCGAACCACAGCTCCACGTGGTCCTCCGCGAGCGACGGCGCGTCCCCGTGCACCGAAACGTCATCCTGGATGCGCATGCCCAGGTAGAGCGCCTCCTTGTCGTGGGCGAGGCCGATCTCCAGGCTGGCATCCGTGTCGCCGCCCCATGGGCCCTGGCCGCCGATCCGCTCGGGCTCGCCGAAGAGCGTGAGGGTGAGCGGCTTGCCGCCCGGGTCGGACCAGTCGTCGATGGGCCCGTCCACGGTCGGCGCCGCGCCCTCGATTGCGCGGCTCTCGAGCCCGACCTCGGCGTCCGCCGCCCCGGCGCCCACGAGCAGCGCCGTGCCCAAAGCAATGTTCATCAGCGTTTTCATGGCTCCACCCACACGGGCGCCGAGACGAGGAAGTCCCCGTCCGCCTGGTTGGCGCGGGCCACAACGTAGGTGGCCCCGCTCACGCCGAGGTCGTAGGATCCGCTGCACGTGTCCGCCCCGGCGCAGTCCATGGTCTGCAACAGCGTCTTGCCGGGACCGAACAGCTCGATGGTCGAGAAGCCGTCGCCGGCCTCCGAGTCCCAGGCCTCCACGTCGAAGGAGACAGAGGGATAGCCGGACAGGATCGAGCCCATCCAGCAGGTGGTCTGTGCCATGAGCCGTATGGTCGCGTCGTTGTCGCGGGTCATGAACGTGCGCCGCTCTTTCATCGCGGCGTGGACGCTGTCGCGCGAGAGGTCGGCCAACCAGAGCCCTGTGCGCCCTCCACCCTTGGTGCCCCAGTCCACTGCGTGGTTATCCTCGTTGTTCGTGGGCGACACGTGCCACCCCTTGTCGAGGGCCTGGAACAACGTGTCGAACGTGGGACCGGTGCCGTTGAACTCGAACAGGTTCATCTTCGCGTCCACGGCCGCGTCGTACTGGAAATGGTTCCAATGCATCGACGCCTCATCGAGGGGGTGGTTGAACTGGACCACGCAGTCCGGGCAGGCGGAAGGGTTCCTCACGGTGTTGTAGAAATCGTGGAAGTCGGGCTGCAACCAGGGGAACAGGCCATTGGCAAAGAACACGTTGTTGTGACCCGTGGAGCCCGCGATCCCGTAACCAGAGGTGTACTCGAACCCGCACAGGGCCACGTAGGTCCCATCCACTGTGACGGCGTCGGCGGCGTTCTGACACGCCTCAAGCTTGCCGCTCGGCGTCCCGACCACGGTATAGAGCTGCTCGAGGTGGTCGGTGACGGCCATGACGTCGAGGTGCCCCGAGTCACGGGCATAGGCGAAGGCCTCGGTCGCGGAGCCGGTCCCGTCCGACGCGCCCGTGTGGGCGTGCAGGTTGCCGTGGAACGGAAGGAACGTCCCTTCGATGCATCCTGACTGCGAGGGCCCGGAGTCGATCCCGGCGTCGTTTCCCGAGTCGGGGCCCGCGTCCTCTCCGGCGTCCCCTCCCGCGTCGAGGTCCGCGTCGCCGTCGGTGTCGGAGTCCGTGTCCGCGTCGCCGTCGGCATCCGAATCGGAATCGGAGCCCGTGTCGGTGTTCGTTCCTGAATCGTCGCCCGTGTCGGCTCCGGCGTCCCAGGAGGAGTCGGGAGCGCCGTCCGCGTCCTTGGAAGAGCTGCCCGAACAGGACAGGCCCAGCGCGACGAGGCACGCAAGAGACAGGTGCCTAAGCTCGCGTCGGTGTCGTCGGTTTTTCTTCATGGCCACAATCTTACACCATCGGAGACCCGCGGTAAGAGATTGATTCCCGCCCCCGCGGAACGGTAATCCTTGTTCATGACCAGACAACACATCGCCATCATATCGGTCGCCGCGGTCGCCGCGGCACTCCTCGCGCTCCACCCGGGCGACGCAAACGCCTGCACGAGCATCCTCGTCACCAAGGGCGCCTCGAAAACGAACCCCCGGCACCGCCCGAGAAGCCCGAGGACGAGAAGCCCAAGCCGTGCCTGTGCCCGTGACTCCGGCAGGTCGGCGCGGGTCTTGCCCCCCACCCTTCGACAACTCAGTTGGTCGAGGCCAGATTGACCTTGTTCAGGATGTCCTGGAGTTCGAGGGGGACGGCGTCCGTATCGCGGGCGAGCACCTTGCCATCGTCGAGATCGATGACGGCGACGAATGGCGTGAAAGGAATATTGACGTTCCCCAGGGGCGCCAGTGTGCCGACGATGTACTGGGCGTGCATGTACTTGCTGACGTTGTCGTACGCGATTTGGACGGTCGTATCTTGAACATCCTTTTGGTACACGGCGAGGATCACACCGTTGGCATCCAGGATCTGCTGCTCTATTCCACCGACCTGACTGAACCAGTCAGGACAGCTTTCTCACGACGTGTCATCGAGCATGAATACGAGCGCACGCTTGTGTGTGCAGCGGATGTACGCGAGATCGAAGTCCACGGCCGTGGTCTCCACGATGCCGTCGCCGTTCTGGTCGATGTACCCGTTGAACGACCAGTTGGCCACAGGCGTGCCCACCTTGAGACCGCCACCCCACGTCACGGGCGTGCAGTCTGCCGTATCGGAGTCGGAATCTGAGTCGGAGTCGGAGTCTCCGCCGGTGTCCGTGGCCGAGTCGGAGTCCGTGCCGGAGTCTCCGTCGGTGTCCGTGTCCGAATCTCCTCCTGTTTGAGAATCGTCGTCGCCTCGGCCCTCGTCGCTGCATCCCGAAAGCGAGAGGCCGATGGCGAGGAGGGCCATCGCGGCAAGAATGGCCGCCCATCTCCTTGGGACGTGATTCATGAGTCCTCCTTGTCCCGCAAGCGATGCGGATGACACCGTGTTTTCACGCTGATAGTACTCCATACGTCTCACTTGAGCACCGGCGGCTTCCCCTTGAGGAAGTAGAGGTACTTGCCCACGCTTGACCCGCCGCATGCGGTGCCTCCGGCGGAAATGACCGAGCCGTCCAGGAGGGTCACGCTTGTGAGCACCGCGGTCGGCTCGGGCAAAGCGTCGAACGCCCCGACGCTCCCGGCGATCGGATCGATACGCTCCACCGCCTCCGTGAATACCCATGGGTAGGCGCAGTTGGACGGCGAGTTCGTCACTCCCGCCACGACGAACACGGTGCCGTCCCCCATGACCGTGAAGCTCGTGTGGGCCAGCGACTGTTTGAGGGCATACGGAGCGGGCGCGAAGCCCGCCGCCTTGGCCGGATCGAAGAGCTGGATGACGTTGGTGGTCCAATTGCCGACGCTGAGAACGAGCCCATCCGGCAGCGTCAGCGGATGCTGGGTCGAGTCGATGTCCATGGTCTCGGCCGGGCCTTTGCCCACTGTGGCGAACGTTCCGGCGTCGGGATCAAAAGCGTACGTTGGAGCCCCGTTTCCGGCGACGAGCAGCACACGCCCGTCGAGCAAGCGGGCGACCTGATATCCGGCGGGGTTGGGCGCCCCCGCAACGGGGGAGAACGTGTCGGCGGTCGGATCGTAGAGCAGGACGCCCGGCGCGGTCTTGGAGGCGACGAGCACCTTCCCGTCCGGGAGCAGCGTCATCGTGGCGTCATTTTGCGGCGACGGTGGCTGACCGGTCGTGGGCGCAAAGGTCGACGTGACGGGATCAAACAACTCGGCATTGGGGGTGGGGCTCGCGGAGTATATCGAGCCCCCCACGATCAGAACCTTTCCGGTGAGGAGCGTGATCTGGCCGACGCAGAGCCGCGCCGCCTTCATGTTGCCGTTCGTCGGGGACGTGGTGTTTGTGGCCGGATCGTAGATATCGGCCGTCGCGACCTCCGTTCCGGCCCCGGCGTAGGCGCCTCCGGCGAGGAGCACGCGGCCGTCCATCAAGACGGAAACGCCCGGCATGCCACCCCGGCCACCCGACATGCTGATCTTCTGCCACGGCCCCTCGAAGCCGTAGGATGCATATTGGAACGCCTCCCCGCGCGTCGTCTTGTCCGAGCCCTGATCGACCCGCACGTCCACCTTGCCCGCCACGTGCGGCGACGTCTGGGCGCGGATCGTCTGCGCGTCGAGCACCATGGCCGGCGCGAGCGAGGTCCCGAACCAGACCCGCGCTCCCGGGGCGAACCCGGTGCCCGTGATCTCGACCCAGGTCCCGCCGGACATCGGCCCGTGGTCCTCGGACAGCGACGTGATCGATAAGGCGCACCCGGTGCTGCACGAGCCGGTGCAGCAGCTCTCGCCCGCGTCGCAGGCATAGCCGCAGGAGCCGCAATTGGACGTGTCGGATTCTGTGTCCCCGCAGTCGCCGCTGCCCGTGTCCGTGTCGTTTCCGGTATCGGACCCGTCGGACGTGTCGGACCCGTCGGACGTGTCGGAGTGCGTGCCGGTGTCCGCGTCGGTGTCAGAGTCGGTATCGGTGTCCGAGTCCGTATCTCCGTCCGAATCCGAGTCGGCGTCGCCGCTCGCGTCTTCACCGGCGTCCATGTCGATTCCGATCCCCGAGTCTTCGCTGCTCGATCCGACTCCATTGGCGCAGCCCGCGAACGGCAGGCTCCCGGCGAAGGCGATCGCAAGACCCACGATGACCCCAGAAGCGCGGATGCGTGTCGGTTTCATGGCTCTCCCTCAGTCTGCGGGCATCGAAGGCAGATCCTCCGGAGCCTGGGTGATCGCATAGTACTCGTCGTACTTCTGGACCCAATCCTGTGACGGCCACTGTGCCAGATCCACGGACTTGATCATGTCGTAATAGAAGGACTTGTACGTGATTGGCACGAGCCCTTGGTCGTAAAGAGGCTCAAGCATCTGCGTCTGCGCGGCCTGCGTGCCGAGCGCCAGCAGTGCGTCCTCCATCACGAAAACATCGTGGGAATCCATCCAGGCGGATATCGAACCCGCGATGCCGCCGTCGGTTCCCGCGAACACGAGCTGCTCGACGAAGCTGTCCTCGCCGATCTGCGAAACCGGCCGGAGCTGGCCCTGGAAGTACTGTTGGAAGGCGGCGGGAAGTCCTGCGCCAACATCGGCCACGTACACGGGCAGACCGAACCACTCGCTCACCAGGAGCAATTCGCGCAAGCGGGCGGACTTCTGGGTCGTGAGCGGATCGGCGCTGCCGGCGAGCGCGGCGTCCGTGAAGTCGTTGAGCACCACGCCCATGTGCAGCGGCTTCACGATCCTGACCGTAAGGTCGTCACCTTGGGGGAGCTCGTTCGACTTGGCCGCGTAATTGTCGACGTCCGTCAACTGCACGAGCATCGCTCCGGCCTGCTCCATGCGGCGAATAGCCGGAGACGTGTGGGGCTCGGACGTGAAGACCGCGTCCTTTTGCAGCAGCACCGTGAAGCCCATCTTGCGGAGCCCGAGCACCGTCTGCAACACGCACACGTCGGTCTCTGATCCCAGGACAACAAGGTGCGAGAGCCCCGATTGCTGAACCGCGTCGTGGAATGAGGGGAGTCCGGTGGCATCGAAGGTCGTCTTGATGAACTCCTGCGCGTTGCTCGGAAGAACGGCCTGCAGCGGGGCGTGCAGGCTATGGTCGCCCTGCTTGGAGCTTTCGAAGGTGATGAAGAACGGAACCTTGTGGTTTTCGGCCAACAGGAAGGTGCTCTTGATCCGATCAATGATTCCACTCATGTCGGGGGTTGCGGAACCAGCGACGAAAGACTCTTGGACATCGATGACGACGATCCCCAGGGATGGCCCGGGTTCCGTATCCGAATCGGTGTCGCCGTCGGCATCCGTATCGCCGTCGGCATCCGAGTCGGCGTCGCCGCTCGCGTCTTCACCGGCGTCCATGTCGGTTCCGATCCCCGAGTCTTCGCTGCTCGATCCGACTCCATTGGCGCAGCCCGCGAACGGCAGGCTCCCGGCGAAGGCGATCGCAAGACCCACGATGACCCCAGAAGCGCGGATGCGTGTTTGTTCCATGGCTCTCCCTCCTGATGTCGAAGCCGACAACGGCTTCCAGAGCTGTCGTTTCAGGGGTGATGATAGCAGAGGATCGTCATCGGCCGGGGGAATTTCAAGCTCGGGGCGGACATGGAAAGAAATCAGATCCAGACCGCCAGCCTACATGTACGACGTCGCCTTGGCCGAGCCCTGCTCGACTGATTTTGCTCCCTTTCGCCTCGCACGAGCTACCAGATGATGTCATCGAGGTTGAGCCCACCCGGGTACCAGTAGCTCGTGTACGTGCCGTAACCGTAGACCGTGATCCCGACCTTCTCGTCCGATACCACCCGGTGGTTGCCGTCCCCGGTGTTCGGCAACAGCACGCGCGAGACGCCGTACCCAGTGGATCCCACCACGGCCCAGCTCGTCACGGCCGCCCCGTCCAGCATCACGTTCGCTCCGGTCGGCGCGATGATGTTCACGTAACTCGACGTGTAGTTCGTAGACGCGTGGAACAGGTAGCTCTTGCGGAACTGCTCCGTCGCCACTGCAAGTGCCATCGCGGGATCCCCGGATCCGCCGCCCGCGTCCTGGCTCTTCATGTACTGCGACACCAGCACCCGCTTATCCGCCGTGATCTTGAAGTCCGCGGCCGAGTCGACCTCCACGTAGTCGCCCGCGTTTGCGAGCCCGGTCGGCCACGCGCCGTTCGGCGGGTCGTACTGCAACGCGGTGCCGGCCTCGATCGCGATGATCCGCACGAAGAACGCCTTGGGTTGCGTCATGGTCGGCAGCGACGGCGGGCTCACGATGTACTCCTTGGCCAGGGTCGGAACCGGGAACATGGCCTCCTCGAGGTGGTCGCCGGCATACACGTTCGACGGAATTTGCGTGCAATCGTGCCCGGCGATGACCTGGATCGGCTTGTCGGCGGTCAGCAGGGTCCCGGTCAGGTCGTCCGACGCGGACGTGCCGGACAGCACTTGCAGCACGTCGCCCTCATTGAGCGTCACGTTCCCGGAGTTGCTCGTGAGCCCGGCCCCGGGCCGGATCGCCGTCCCGGTCGCGGACGGCGTGAGCGTCACCGTGGTGTCGTCCTTCTTGGCCACCACCGCGTAGAAGCCCGAATAGGAGGTCCACGTGTTGCGCGAGGCCACCATGTACGTGGTACCCCAGGCGTTGACCGGCAGGAGCAGCGACGCGTCGTTGGTGTACGAGAACGAGCCCGCGTTCGTGTATTCGAGCGGGTTGAACTGGTACACGGTCACCGGCCGATCCGAGACGAGGTGGTAGGCCCCGTCCGCCACCTTGACCGTGGCCGTCCCGCTCGTGCGCAGGTTGGTCCACGGCAGCGTGACGACCGCCACGGAATCCGCGGCCACGGTCTCAGTCGCCACGGTGCTCGTCCCCATCGTCACGGTGACGTTGGCGACTTCGCTCGATGCGTTCGACACCGCCACCGCGAAGTGAAAAGGAAAGTTGGCGAAATACGAGTTGACCGTGACCGTGGGGTAGTACTCGCAGCCGATGTAGCTCTTCCCGAGCTGGAAAGCAGAGCACGGGTCGGTGTCCGTGTCGGAGTCCGTGTCGCCGTCCGTGTCCGAGCCGGTGTCGGTGTCGCCGCCCACGCACTGCGCTTCGCCCTTGATGATTGTGCATGTCATACCCTGCGCGGCACAGTCGTCGTAATCTTGCCAGGTTCCGCCCCCGCAATGTTGGACCATGTTCCCGTCGCACCGGCTGTCGTCCCCACCGCAGACCGTCGTGTCGGTGTCGCCGTCCGTGTCCGAATCGGAGTCGGTGTCGCCGTCCATGTCCGAATCGGAGTCGGTGTCGCCGCTCGCGTCTTCACCGGCGTCCATGTCGGTTCCGATCCCCGAATCTTCGCTGCTCGATCCGACGCCATTGGCGCAGCCCGCGAACGGCAGGCTCCCGACGAGCGCGATCGCAAGACCCACGATGACCCCAGAAGCGCGGATGCGTGTCGGTTTCATGGCTCTCCCTCCTGATGTCGAAGCCGACACCGGCTTCCAGAGCTGTCGTTTCAGGGGTGATGATAGCAGAGGATCGTCATCGGCCGGGGGAATTTCAAGCTCGTGCCGGGAGCGAGCCCGATCGCGGTACCAACGGTTGCCGCTGTCTTCAAATTGGCTCTCCAACGAAATCCATGGGTGAAACGGGGGACGTAACTACCTGCCCTTCGAGGAAGTACAGGTCGGCCAGGCCGCTTGAAGCGCACGCCGTGCCGCCTGCGGCGAGCACAGATCCGTCGAGCAACGTCACCGCGTTCCACTCCGCATTCTGGTTGGGCAGCGCGCCGAATATGCCGACGGTTCCCGCTGCTGCGTCGATTTGATCGACGTTCTGGCCGGCGGTGCTGCACGACGCGCCGCTGTTGAATCCGCCCATCACCAAGACCGTGCCGTCACGCACGAGCGCACTCGCGTGCCAGGAGCGCGGCGTCGACAACCCGTACGAGGCTTTGGTCCACGTGTTCGTTTTCGGATCGTAAAGCTCGATGCTGTCCTGGACCGCCAATGTCGACGGTTCGGCCGCATCACCCGAAGATCCCCCGATGACGATCACCCGCCCATCGGGCAGCGTGTGGGCCGTGCACACGGATCGGCCGGTGATCAAAGACCCACCCGCTGAGAACGTATTCGTGGTCGGGTCGAAGATGTCCGTGGCCTTCTGCGCGCCATTGCCGCCGATCAACATCGCGCGGCCATCGCGCAGGCGCACCGCCACGCCCCACGAATGATCGGCAAGCATGGGCACCTGCGTGAACGAGTCAGCGGTAGGGTCGTAGATGTCGACTGTCGTCGAGCCGTACGAACCGATGAGCGCTCGCCCATCTCCGAGCAGCACGCCTAGCCCATACGGCTGGGTGCGCGGAGCGGTCAGGGGTTGCTTGGTGGCGGTAAACGTGTTGGTCGCAGGATCGAAGAGCTCCGCCTTCGTCGAATCATTGCCCGCAGCGCACTGCGACATATCCCTGCGGCACGCGTCGCCTACAACCAGCACCTTGCCGTTCATCAACGGAATGCCCACGGCAACCCAGCGTGGTACCGCCATCTGTCCGGTGGCGAGCGACGCCTGGTTCGTTTTTCGATCGAAGATATCCGCAGTCGCCCTGGCCGTTGAGACCGAACTGTTGTAGTCCACCCCCCCCGCGATCAAGACGCGGTTGTCCTGCATCACGGCGGTCGCCGCATTGTCGCCGCGCACCGTGGACATGGCAATCGTCTTCCAGGGCAGCATGACGCTCCCCTTGTTGTAGGTGAAGCCCTTCGGCAGAGTCGACGTGCTGGTGCCATTGCGGATCGTGATGTCCTTTGCGCCTTCCACGTCAGGAGGCGTCAGCACGAGCACCGTGGTCGGCGATTGCACCAGGGACGGTCCCGGGGCTCCGTCGATGAGCACCTGCATCCCAGCGGTAAAACCGTTTCCCGTCACTGTGATGTAGTCCCCACCGCAGATTGCTCCGAATGCCGGAACGACGTCCTTCACCGAGAAGGCGCAGCTTGCGGTCTCTGTCACGCAGGTGCCTGAGCAACACATCGCTCCAGCACCTTTGCACGCGATTCCGCATGAACCGCAGTTGGCTGCGTCGGTCGAGGGATCCACACACACGCCGCTGCAGGCGATTTTATCGACGGCGCACCCGGTCGATCCGTCGTCTCCGGCGTCCGAGGCCGTGCCCGTATCCGAGTCCGAATCCGTGTCGGAATCGGAATCCGTGTCGGAATCGGAATCCGTGTCCGAGTCGGAGTCCGCATCCGCATCCGAGTCGGTGTCCGAGTCGGAGCCTGCGTCCCAGTCCATGCCCGCGTCGCCATTGGCCGGGACATCATGCACGGCCGTGCAGGCGAGCGGACCTACCAACAACGCGAGCACGGCACACCACGCGCCAATCTTCGATGTCGTCGCCATGGGTTCACTCCTTTTCCTTGGTTGCGGGACTTCGATCCTTCAACAGGCCCCGCGCGGCGAGCGCCTGGGCGGATCCCGGGAACCGCGTGGCCACGTCCTCCGCGGTCTTGCGCGCCTGCGCCTCCTTGCCGAGCGCGAGCTCGGTCTGGGCGAGCCGCACCATGGCCTCGGCCTCCAGGGGCCTGGGCGCGTGGGCGACATACTCCTCGAGCATCTTCTCCGCGCGGTCCGGCGCCGCGAGCCCTTCCTGGTACAGCTTGGCAGCGAGGAACCGGCCGCGGTTCGCCTGGGCCGCATCGCCGCGGGCGATCACCTTCTCGTAGGCCTCGGCCGCGCCGGTCTTGTCGCCGGTCTTCTGGCGACACGCGGCGAGCAGCATCCACGCATCGGCGTTGTTTGGATCGCGCCGGACGCGGTCTTCGAGCGCGGCCTCGGCCTTGTGGTGCTCGCCGTCCAGGATCCAGCGGCGCATGGTCTCAAGATCGGGCGCCGGCTTTGCGGTGTCAGCGCTCTCGCGAATCGTCTTTTCGGGCAACACGGGCGCGGGCACGACGATCCCGACCTCGCGCACCTTGCCGTCCGGGCCGGCGACGAGGCGAACCCCGGCGCCCACGAGGCGTTCGGGACCGCCGGCTCGCGTCATCGAGACCGTTCCTTCGTCGACCGCGACCGACACATCGCCGCCATCGAACGCCACCTCGAAGCGCGTGCCCACGACCGTGACAGACCACGCCCCGGCGCGGACCACGAGCGTTTCGCCAATTGCCCGCCTTCTCGCGGCCACGGTCACGCGCCCCTTTTCGAGGCGGAGCGCCACCGCGCCTTTTCGGTTCTCGAGGATCGCCGCCTTGCTGCCGGCGCCGAGGTCGAACCTGTCGTGGCCGATCGCGACGAGCAGTCGTCCCGGACCAGGGACGGAGAAGACCTGCATCCCGTTTTCGCCGCCGTTGGTCAGCGAGCCGTTGTCGTTAAAAAGAATCTCCACGGGCGCGCCGTCGTCTCGAGCCGCGATCGGGCGATCCACGGCAGGGGGCAACGCCTCGGGTCGAGCCAGCACGAAACACATCCCGACGATGATCGCCGCGGCAACCGGCACGGTGACGAGGGCGATGCGAATCGCCGGACGTCCAATCGTCTTGCCGCCGGTCGTTCGACGTGCCGCTCGCATCAGGGACTCCGCGCGGTCCTCGATCGGGACCGGGGAACGCGCGATCTCTCGCCACTCTCCCATCGCCGCGTTCGCGCGTCTTGAGGACCGGAGCGACGCGGCGCAACGCTCGCAACCCGCGGCGTGCGCCTCGAAACCGGCGCGCCCTGCATCGTCGAGGGCGCCGAGCAGGTACGCCTTGAGCTCGATACAGCCTTTCATCGACCCGCCTCCTCCTCGAGGATTCCGTCCAGCACCTGTTGGGCCCGGTGCAGCCGGGTGAACACCGCGTTCCTCGAGATGCCGAGCGCTGCGGCGATCTCGTCGCCGCGGAGCCCTTCGGACGCCCGCAGGAGCAGCACCTCCCGCTGGCCGTGCGTCAGCCGGCCTAAAATCCGGGAGAGGCTCTCCCGGAGTTCGAGAGCCGCCTCGGGGCTGTCCGTGCTCGGCGCTTCGACTTGGTCCAAGCTTCTCTTCATCAAATCCGCCCTGAACCACCGCCGCCTCTGCCACGACCGCGCCTTTCGGATCGCGACGCCGAACAGCCAGGCGCGCAGCTTGCCCGTCTCGACGTAGCGCGGCGCCTTCTCGAGCACCGTGAGGAACACGCTCTGACAGATGTCGTCGGCCTCCGCCGAGGAGGCGTGGCCGAGCACGCCTCGCACGACCCGAAACACCGCGTCGCCGTACCGCAGGTACAGCGGTTCCAGGCATGCGACCTCGCCGCGCGCCAGGGCCGCCATCAGCTCCGCGTCGGAAGGAGCGTTGTTCGATGCGTCGTGCACGAGCCTTTCTGTC
>JAQTNF010000050.1 GCA_028713995.1 Deltaproteobacteria bacterium
GCCCACGACTTGTGGAACCCAAGCCGCTCGCAGATCTCGGGCAGGTTCAGGTTCTCGTAGAAATAGAGCTGGATCACCTGCCGCTGCTTGTGGGGCAGCGCGGCCACGTAGGCCTGGAGGTTCCTGCACAGCCGCTTGCGATCCACGATCTCGTCGGCCTCGGCCGGCGACACGCCCTCCTCGTTGTCCCCGTCCGCGGCGTAGGTGGTCACGTACGCGGCGGCCAGCTCCTTGAGCGTGTCCGCGAGGCGGTGCGCGCTCTCCACCGTATCGCCCGGCACCGGGAGATCGGCCGCATGGCGCAGCATGTCGTCGGCCCTCCGGTAGAACGTGATCTGCCTCATGAGGCGCCGCGGGAACCAGCTCGATTCGGCCAGCCCGTCGTAGATCGCGCCGCGGATCGTGTGCTCGGCGTAGGCGCCGAAGGGGACCTTCCGCGAAGGATCGTAGCGGTCGAGGGCTCGCGCCAGGCCCATCATGGCGAACGAGCGCAGGTCGTCCGGCTCTACGCCCGGGCCGAACCTGCGGCGCATGGCGGCCACGGTCCGCTCCACGAGCGGCATGTTCTCGCGCGCCAGCTGATCACGGTCCGTCCGATCCATGGCCGGGCATCCTATCACGGCGTTGAAGGTTGCCACACGGGTGGAAGCGGCTATTATGGACTCATGAGAGGCCTTCTTTGCATGTCCGCGCTCGCGGCGATCCTGCTCGTTGCTCCGTCGATCCTCGCGCAGGAGCCCGACGCCGGTGACGGGGACGCGGGCGTCGCGGCCGACCCCGACGCCGGGCAGCAAGAGCCGCCGCCGCCCGAGCCATATCTGCCGCCCGCCCCGTCGCCGTCCGTGCAGGACACGGTGCCGCGCGACGGCGCGTACGAGGACGAGGCCCAGTCCGGGCAGGAGGAGCCGCCCGACACGGAGCCATACGCGAAGGGGGACATGGAGGCCGGCGTGGGCCTGGGCGCTTACGGCAACGGCACGGACTTCTACCTTTCGGTCGGCGGCCTCTTCGCTTACTACGTGGTCGCGCGCCTCGCGCCCGGCCTCGATCTCCAATACACCACGGTCTTCTCGGACTACGACTACCCCGACAGCTTCACGCTCCTGCCGTTCCTCAAGTTCGTCATCATGCGCTCCACGCGCTTCGCGCCGTACGTCGTCGCCACCGGCGGCAGGGAGTTCCAATGGGGCGGCGACTACAAGACGGACGCGTGGATCGCGGGCGGCGGCGTGGGCGCCCACATCGGGATCGTCGAGCACTTCGCCATCAAGGTGCAGCTGCTCCTGCTCTACTACTGGTACGACAACACCAGGGTCTACGGTTATAAGGACAGCCACGTGGCCGAGGACGAGACGGGCCAGTACATCGAAGGCACTTGCGACGGGCAGCCCTGCCGCATCTACGTGGACGACGAGAAGGACCTAGCCGCTGAGCTCGTCTTCCCTGTGATCACGGTCGGCATGGCTTTCACCTTCTGACCTCCCGGAGCACGACATGACCCTGCGCGTGGAGACCATCACGAACGGCCCGTTCCAGGAGAACTGCTTCCTCCTGTGGGACGACGCCGAAAAGACAGGCATCCTGATCGACCCGGGCGACGAGCCCGATCGCATCGCGCGGACCGCCGCGTTCCTCGGCGTGAAGGTGGAGCTCATCTGCAACACGCACGGCCACATCGATCACGCCGGCGGCGTGGCGCGCATCAAGGAGCTTCTCGGCGCGCCGTTCGCGATGCACGCGGACGACGCCTTTCTGCTCGATTCCATGCCGTCGCAGGCCGGAATGTTCGGCCTGCCGCCCATGGAGATCCCCAAGGTCGATCGCGAGCTCGGCCACGGCGACACGATCCGCTTCGCCGGCCACGAGGGCCAGGTCATCCACACCCCGGGGCACACTCCGGGCGGATGCTGCTTCCTGTTCGGCGACTTGATTTTCGTCGGGGACACGCTCTTTGCGGGCTCTGTCGGCCGAACCGACCTCCCCGGCGGCTCCGCACGCGCGCTCATCGATTCCATCAAGACGCGGCTCCTCACCCTCGACGACCGCGTGCGGGTCTTCTGCGGCCACGGGCCGGCCACGACCATCGGATCCGAGCGCGGGCACAACCCCTTCCTCAACGGCGCCATGTGGTGAGCGTCCGGCCCGGCTCCGCCTACGCATCGTTGGCCACTCATGCAGCCTTTGCGACCATGTCATACCGTGTGGTTTTGTTGAAATATTTCAATGCTTCGGTACCAAAAACTTTCCCTTGCAATCCGTCGGAAGCGGGACTAATGCTCGTTCAACCTCGCTCGGGGGAAAGGCTGGATTATTAGGATGAGATGCGAAGTCTGCGGCGCCCCGGTGGCTGACGGCTCGCTCAAATGCGAGCGCTGCAAGACCGTGAAGAGATCCCCGGTCCCGAGGTCGTCGCAGGTCCCTCCGATCAACGCATCCTCCACTCCGCAGCCCGCCCCGAACAAGCTTCGAGAGACGTGGCGCATGGGCTCCAACATGATCGGACGCGCCGCGAACGAGGAGCCGCGCGACCCCATCGACAGTTGGGAGGGCGTCGCGGGACGGCCGGACTACCGCGGAAGCCTGCCCGTGCCCAAGCCCGAGGGTCCGCTCATCATGCCGCGCAGCATCGTGCTCGAGGGCAAGTACCGCCTGCTCGACGAGCTCGGCCGCGGCGCCATGGGCACGGTGTTCCGCGCCGAGGACACCACGCTCGAACGACAGATCGCGGTGAAGTTCCTGCTGCCCGAGCTCGTCTCGTCGCAGGAGTGCGCGCAGCGCTTCCGCCGCGAGGCCGTGGCCATGGCCGCCATCCGACACGAGCACGTGGCCCAGATCTACGCCTACGGCGACGACGGCGGCACGCCCTACTTCGTCATGGAGTACCTGGACGGGGAGACGCTCGAGCAGCTCGTCGACTCCCAGAACCGCCGCGGCTTCTACATCCCCCTCGACGACGCCCTCGACATCCTGTGTCAGGCCCTCTCCGGGCTCGCCGCCATCCACCGCGCCGGCGCCGTGCACCGCGACATCAAGCCCGCCAACATCATGCTCACCGACAACTGGTCGCGCGCGGTGATCATGGACTTCGGCCTGACGCGCACCGTGCAGATGGCCGAGGACACCCGCGCCCTGGCGGGAACGCCGGCCTACATCGCGCCCGAGCTCGTCGAAGGCCGACTCGGCTCCGATCGCTCGCCGCTCGCGGACGTCTACTCGTTCGGCACGACCGCCTACGAGGTCCTGACCGGCTCGATCCCGTTCGTGGGCGGGACGTGGGTGGAGATCCTGCAGAAGCACATCACCGAGATCCCGGTCGCGCCGTCGGAGCGCCGCGCGGGGCTGCCCGAGGCCCTCGACGACATCATCCTGCGCGCGATGGGCAAGGACCCCAAGGAGCGCTACCAGTCGTGTGAGGACATGCTCGACGACCTGTCGCAGGTCCACAAGATGCCCCTGCCGGGCGAGCGGCGTCCCTCGTTCGCCCCGCGCAGCCGGCCGCCGGGGCAACGGCGCACGCCGAACTCCGGCAGGGCGGCCGCCCGCGCGTTCCGTTCGACCCCGTCCGGCGGACGCGGCAGGCTGCTCGTGGCCGATGCGGATCCGGACTTCCGCTCCCTCGTGCACAACGTGGCCAAGGCCGCGGTGCCAGGGTGCCGTGTGCATTCGGCCACGGACGGCGTCATGGCCTTGTCGCTCCTCGAGAGCTTGAAGCCCCACGTGGTCCTGCTCGATCTCGGCCTGCCGGAGATGAACGGCCTCGAGGTCGCGGCCGCCATCCGGGGCGACGACGAGAGCAAGAACGTCGAAATCATCGTCGTGGCCGAGAAGGGCGGCAAGAACGAGGCCGACATCCTGCGCGGCCTGGGCGTGACGCGCTTCCTCACCAAGCCCATCGACCAGGACACGTTGGCAGATCTCCTGCGCCCCCTTCTCGAGCGTACGTTGAGCGAAGCGCGCTCCCACCCGCCCACGCTCAGCCCATAGGTCGACCCGCCGAGACTCACGAGGCGCGAAAGCGGCTCGAGCGGAGCGGTTTGCCCAGGTGATGGCGCACGAAAGCGTCGATGGCCTCTTCAATCTGTGCGACGCGCGGCGCGTCGACGCCGGCCTCGGACACGCGGCTTAAGGGCAAGGCTAAGAGCGCGAGAAGGCCGCGTACAGCCGCGGCCGCAAGCCCGATCGGCCCGCCGCCGCACGGGGTGCAGACCACGCCCCCGCGCCACGGATCGAAGCGCACGCGGGCGCCCTTTGGGACGGGCGCGCCGCACACGCTGCAGTCCGTGAACCTGAGCTCGAACCCGGCGAGGGCGAGGACGCGCAAGGATGCGGCCGCCGCCGTCGCGGCAACATGCGGCTCGTCTGCCCGGGAAAGAGCGGGCAGGGCCTGCTCGAGGAGCTCGAACATGGCGGGATCGGGCTCGTGCTCGGGCACCACCTCGCGCGCGAGCTCCAGAATCCGGGCCGCCGCGCCGAGCCGCGCGAGGCTCGAGGCGAGCCCGGGATAGGCCGCCACGAGCGTGGTCTCGCCAAGGCGCCACAGCCCGCGGGCGTGGCTCGCGAGGGTGACCTCCAGGAGGCAGAACGGCTCGAGAGCTCCGCCGAAGCGCCTGCGGCTCTTTCGCGCGCCGCGCGCCAGGGCCGAGATCTTGCCGTAGTCGCGCGTGAAGAGGGTGACGATGCGGTCGGACTCGCCGTAGTCGACGAGCCTCACGAGAAACGCGGCGGTGGTCTTGTCCGGCGCGTCCAACGCTGCGCCCGGCTACCTGTCGGCCTCGGCGCACAGACGGCCGGTCTCGCTCAAGGGATCGACATCACGACACTTCGCAAAGAAAGGCGCGCTCTCCTCGGCCCGGCCGAGACGCATGAGGGTGAGACCCAGGTAGTACTGCGCCTCCTGCATGTCCGCGCAACCCGAGTCCGGCACGGCGATGGCCTGGCGCAAGGAGTTCTCCGCGGCCGCATAGTCCTTCTTGAGGTAGAACGCCTGACCCAGGCGGTAGAGGCCCACGCAGAACCTCGGCTGGTCGAAGAGTGCGCGGCGCAGCACCTCGACGGCCTTGTCGTACTCGCCGAGCTCGATGTGGGCCCAACCCAGGTTGCCCATGGCCAGCCAGGGTTCCCGGTTCAGGACCTCCCCGGCGGAGGCCGAAAGCACGCGCACCGCCTCGGCGTACTGCTTTTTCTCGATGAGAAGCACGCCCAGGCTGTTCTCGGCCTCGGCACGCGCCGCGGGCTGTTCGGTGCCGCGCAGGCGCACGGCCTCACGCAGATGCGTCTCCGCCTCGTCGAGCTCCCCGCGCCCCAAGCGGATCGTGCCGAGCAGGTAGTGGGCGCGGTCGTTCTCCGGATCCGTTTCGATGGAGCGGGTCAGGTTGCGGATTGCGGCCAGGTTGTCGTGCTGCTCGAACCACGAGCCGTAGGCCGCCTCGTAGAACCGGTCCGATTGGATCCTGGCCTTCTCGTCCACCTGGGAGCCGCCGCACGCCGCGCAGAGCACCGCGCCCAGCAACAAGATCCCCGTCATCCGTGCCAGCATCGAGTTGTGCCTCCCTTGGAAAAGCCGCCACAGGCAGTGATAAACTAATTGGCCCTGAGGGTATAGCGACGTTTGATCGTCTCGAGCTGGGAGGCGTCGCACTTGAATTCGATCTTCACGTCGTCGATCTTCACGATCGACTTCTCCTCGTGTCCCACGCCCACGAGCAGGTCGAGCCTGTCAGTCGAGCTCGCCGACTTTCGGCTGTCGGTCAGGTTTTTGACCGCCGCGATCTCGATGGCGTTGTCGCCGCGCTGCAGCCACGCCGAGATCTCCACAATGACCTGCCCGGAGCCGCTCTTGATACGCCGCCTCTCGATGCCGTTCACCGAAATGGCGAGGTCGTACTGGGCCTTGTCGCCCGGCGTGGGCGCGGTGACGAGGTAGTATCGCTGGGCGAGCAGCGGATTCGGTCCGCCCTCGTCCGCCTTGGCCGGCGGTTCGCGCTCCGCAACGCCCGGCTCCACGACCTCCACCTTGTAGCCCGGGGCGTCCATGTGGATGTTCCCGTCGCCGTCGATGACGACCGTCACGTTTTTGAAGGTCTGGTTTCGCAGTGCGCTCACGTCGACCCCGTTCAGGAACACGGACCGCGCAAGCGCTGGCGGCGCCACGGCGAGGGCAACGAGCGCGAACGCAATGGCCAGCGGCTTTCCACTCATCATCCACCTCCTCTTGGTGCTTCGAGGAACGAGATCCTCCCCATGCTTGGACGAAAGAAGGGCGCCGGCATTCTAACCGCGCCGGAGCTCCTCCTTCATGCCGATGAGCCGGTACAGCTTGCGCAGCGCCCCCACGTCGAAAACCTCGAGCTTCTCGTCCACGACGCCGATGTAGCGGTTCTCGCGGAGATCGAGGATGCCGTGCTTCACCGAGTCCACGTCGAGCCCGATGCGCGACGACAGCTCGATGGGGGAGATCTTGAGGAAGATGCGTCCGTCCGTCACGGGCGCAGCCTCGGCCAGCTTGATGAGCGTGTTGACGATCTTGCTCTCGGAGTCCTTGAGCAGCATGTTCTCGATGCGCTCCTCCGCGACCTGCAGGCGGCGGATGAGCTGGCCGATGAGCTTCAAGGCCACTTCGGTCTGGTCCCGCAGCATGGCCTCGAAGTCGGCCGCCGGGAAGGCGAGGAGCCGGCACGCGCCCAGGGCCACGGCGGAGCAGGGGTGGCGCTGGCCGGAGAGCAGGGCGGCCTCGCCGAAGATGTCGCCCGTCTTCAAGATGACGATGTCGCGCTCCACGAGGCGCACACGCTTGATGAGCCGCACGCGCCCCTCGACGATCATGAAGACCTCGGTGGCCTCCTCGTCTTCGATGAAGATCATCTCACCGCCGGCGTGCTGCCGGCCGTAGCGCTCGAAGAGGCGGTCGTTGCCTTTGACCTGCTGGTCCACGGGCGGATTGTAGAAGATGCCGGGCGAAATGCCAACGACGAGCTTCGCGGGACGAGCTTCGCGGGATGCCGAAGTGATCCGCCGCCGCGCAGGTGTCCCCGGGTCTTGGTGCTACGAACCGGCCGCGCGCTACTCGGTCTCCAGGATGGTCACGATCTCGTCGATCTTCTCATCGATGACCGAGCGTTCCGCGCCGATGGCGTCGACCACGGTCTCCCGGATCCGCCCGAGGCGCCTGCGCAGATCCTCGGTCTGGCCATGGAGGACGAGGAGCTCCGCGTCCTTGTCGCCGAGCGCCTCGTTCAGCTTGTCGGCCTGGCGGCGCAGCTCATCGAGGTCGGTCGCGCCCGCGGGCAAGACGGACTTGATCGGCGGTCTCGAGAGCCTGGCCTCTCCCTCGGCCTGTCGCTCCTTGGCGCGCGCGAGGTCGGCTTCGAGCTGGGTGATCCGCGCGTTGCGGAACTTGAGCTCCATCTCCCAGGCCGCGATGTCGCTGTCGTGCTCCTTGATCTGTCGCTCCATCTCGCGGATCTGCCGCTCGAGCCGCGTGGCCCGCTTCTCCCGCTCCTCGAGCTGCGCCGTGAGCGAGCTGAGCAAGGGCTCGCGCTCGCGCGCCTCGCCCGCCAGCCGCCGGATCTCCTCGGCCTGCTTGGCCGCCTCAAGCCTGAGCTCGGCGACCTCCTCGTTCGACTCCGCGGATCCTCCCGGCTGCGGGCTCGAAGCGGCCTGGTCCACCTCGGCTTGCAGCCGCGCGGCCTCGGCCCGCAGCGTCTCGAGCTCGGTCTGTCCCGCGTCCTGCTCCTCCTCGATCTCGCGCAGCCTGGCCCGCTGTTCGTCGAGCAGAGCGTGGAACTGATCCGAGCGGGCGGCCGCGCTCTCGGCCGCGGCCCGGCTCGCCTCGAGCTCCTCCTTCATGCGGCTCGCGTCGTCCTCGAGCCGGCTGCGCTCCTCCTCGGCCCGCTCGAGCTGTGCGGCGTGCGCCGCCATCTGCTCCTCGAAATCGGCGTACCGCTCGATCTCCGCGAGCAGCGAGCTGCTCCGGACGCGCTCTGCCGCCGCCGCCTCGCGCGCGCCTTCCACCTGAGCGCCCACGTCGGCCAGATCCGCGCGCAGGGCCGCGAGCGCCCGCTCGCTCGCGTCGCGCTCCGCGATCCGCTCCTTGAGATCCTGCTCGCGCCTCGCGAGCCGCTCGCCCAGATCGGCCACCTCCCCGGCCAGTCGCGCGGCGTCCGCTCCGGCCTCGCCCGTTCGCTCCATCTCGCCCGCGAGCTCGGCCCGCAGGCGCTCGAGAGAAGCAAGCGCCGTGGCCCCCCGCGACGATTCAGACTCTGCCCGCTGCTCGGCCTCGGCGACCGCTCGTGTGAGGTCTCGCACGCGCTGCTCGAGCTCGCTCGCCGCAGCGCTGCCCGAGGACAGTTCTTTCTGGAATCCGTCCCGTGTCTTGGCCAGAGCCGCGGCCGCAATGGCGGCCTGCTCTCTCGCTCCATCGAGCTCGGCCTCTACAGCGAGGCGGGCGGTTTCCGCGGCCTCGGCCTGCGCCGTGAGCTCAGCGAGCCGGCTCCCGGTCTCGGCGCTGGTGCGCGTCGCCTCGCGCGCACGCTCCTCGGCCTCGGCCAGGCGGCTCTCGAGCCGCGCGTTGCCCCCGGAAGCCGCGTCAATCTCGGTCTTGAGCCCGACGATGCGCTCGCCGGCCGCCGCCAGATCCGCGGCCAAACGTTCGGCGCGTTCCCGCATGCCGTCGCGTTCGTCGTCGAGCAGGCGCGCGTTGCGCTCCGCTGCGGCCAGGGTCTTCGACAGGGCCTCAACCCGCCCGCGAAGCTCCGCCTCCTCGACCGCTCTTTTCGCCGCGACGTCCTTCGCCTCCTCGACCTCGCGAGTGAGCTGTGCGATCCGACCTTCGGCCTCCTCGAGCGCGCGCATCGACTCCTCGGTGCGTGTGCGCTCCGCTTCCAGATCGTGCCATAGGTGAGTCGCCGCGGCTCCCGCGCTCGCCAGATCCTCGATCGCCGCGCCCGGCTCGGGCCCGCTGTCGAGATAGAGGTTTCGCGGAGCGCCCGAGATCGCCTTGTGCTCGAGCTCCACCACGCGCTCCTGCGTCGTCCCGAGGTCGACCTCGAGCATGGCGATCCGGTCGCGCGCCGCGGCCAGATCGGCGATCGCCCGCTTCTCGCGCACCTCGGCCGCGCCGGCGGCGAGCTCGGCCTCGACGCGCGCCCTGTGTTGCCCCTGCCGCGCCCCGCGCGCCTCGGCCAGGGACTCCTCGATTTCAAGGACGTGATTTTGCGCCGCGATGAGCTCCCGCTCCGCGCGCTGGCGTGCGAGCTCAAACGAGGCCGCCGCGAGCTCCGCCTCGACGCGCGCCCGGTGCTGCCCTTGCCGCGCGCCGCGTGTCGCAGCGAGCTCGACCTCCATACGCTCCGCGGCGACCATGGCCTCGGACAGGCGCCGCTCGTGGTCGGCGCCCCGCGCCTCGAGCTCGCTCGCCCTCCAGCGCGAAGCCTGAAGCTCACCCTCGAGCTCCGCGATGCGGCGATCCCGATCGACCACGACCGACGATCCGCTCTCGAAGCGGGTGCGCGCCTCGGCCAGCGCGAACATCAGGTCGTCGTTGCGCCCTTTCACGTCCTCGAGCTCGTGTGCGAGGCTGGTCAGGATCTCGCCGCGGCGCGCGATCTCGGCCGTGGCTTCCTCGAGCTCGCCGGCGCTCGCGCCTGCCGCAACCCGCCCCTCGAGCTCCCGAATCGTGGCCTCGGCCTCGGCGCTGGCGCGTGCGAGGCCCACGTTGGCCCCGCGCAGCTCGGCCACGGTCTCCATGAGCGCGTCGACCCGCTCCGCGAACCCGGCGTTCCCGACGCTCGACGCCTCCAGCTCAACGACGAGATCGCGGACGATGCCCTCCCGGCGCAGGGCCTCGGCCTCGGCCTCGGCCAAGGCGCGACCGGTGTCGCGGAGGCGCGACTCGAGGACGGCCATCTCGTCGGCCAGAGCCTCACGGTCCCGATCGAAGGCCTCGACCCGGGACGCGGCCTCGGCGCGCAAGGCGTCGGCCTCGGAGGCGCGCGCCACGGCACGGGCGAGCTCTTCACGCAGCTTCTCGAGATCCCCGACGAGGCGGCTCTCGCGCTCGGCGAGGCGCCGGCGGTCGTCCTCTGCGTCATCTTGTTGCTCGCGCAGCCGATCGAGCTCGGCCGCGTCGGCACGCATGCGCTGGACGATGGCGTCGTGCGCTGCCTCGGCCGAGTTGGCCCGCGCCTGCGCGAGCCTCAGCTCCTGCTCCAGCTCTCTGACGCGCGCCTCGCGCGCCATCTCGCCGGACCTGCGCGCCATCTCCTCCTCGAGGCGCTTGGCCTGGGCGTTCTTGCGCTCGTCGTCGAACTGCTTGGCGATCTGGACGGCGCGCTCCCTCGCGGCCGCCGCCTCGTTCCGTTCGCGCTCGATGTCCTTCTCGAGGGTCTCGATGCGCACCCCGCGGTTGCCGAGCTCGAGCCTTGCCTGCTGCAGGATCTCCTCGAACCGCGCGACCTGCGCCGCCGCCTGCTCGAGACCGTCGGCCCGGGTGCGCTCCCCGGCGAGCGCATCCTCGTGGTTCCGTCGCTCCCGGTCGAACGCCTCTCGCTCGCACCGAAGCGCCTCCTCGAAAGCCGTCTTCTCGCGCGTGAGCTCCGCACGCGCTTCGCCAGCGGCACGCGTCGATTCTCCGGCCTCGGCCTCGAGCGCGGCGAGCTGTTCGCCCACCTTCGAGCCGAGCCCCGCGTCCTTGAGCGGGATCTGCACCACCGCGTAAGGCGGCAGCTCGACGGGCTCGTCGCCGCACACGGCCAGGAACCACTCGATCTCCTCGCCGCCCTCGCCGATGAGCGCCGAGTCGAAGCCGACCTGCGGCTCCTCGTCCTCCGACGAGAGATCCGCGATGGCGTACCCGACGAACGGCGATTGTCCGACCATCTGCACGACCGGGAACACGGCCGCGAGGAGATCGAACATTTCATAGTAGTCGAGCATGCGTCCGGCCGGGATCGGGCCGATGCGTTCCTGCGAGCTCGGATTCGGCGACGCCACGACCAGGTGGCCGCGCGGTCCCAGGACGCGCCGCGCCTCGTTGAGCACGTCCGCGGCGCTCGCGAGCGCGGTCAGATCCCGGATGATCGCCACGTCGAAAGTGCCGTCCCGAAGCTTCAGGTCGGCCGGGTCCATGACCTTGAACTCCAGGTTCTGAGCCCCGGAGTCGGTTGCGGCGGGCATTTCATTCCCGATCGAGCAAACGTAGCGCGCCCGGCTCGCGAGGAGGAACTCCGCGAGCTCGCGGCTCGCGCCGATGAGGAGGACCCGTCGATGGACCACCAGATCCTGCACGTAGGACAAGCGGGCCAGATCGTGAACGGGCTTCGTGGAAATAAGATTGTCGATCGACATCGGTTCCGTTTCGGGGTCGGGACCCAAAGCCCCGACGAACGTCGCAGGCCGGCACCTCGCCGGCCCGACGGCTGTCAAGAGGGGGCCATTATACGCTGTTTTGCCCCCCTCACTACTGAACATCCGGCGACCCGGACACGTTCGCACCATGCACCCCATGGACAGCTCGCGGCCGGCGTGAAAAACTGCGCTTGAGCTCAGCGGTTTTCGCGGAAAAGAGGAAGGCGCGTGATCGTTTCCCCCGACATCGAAAAGATCCTCGATTCCATCTCGACCAACCGTATGGACGGAGCCACCTCCCTCGCCGGTCGCGCCCTCGACGCACTCGACGCCCTCGCGCGCAGCCTCCCCCCGGAATGCACGGGCATCGAGGCGCGTTCGCTCGCCTCCCACATCGACGCCCTGCGGCCATCCGTGGCCTCGATCGGCGTCCAGGCGGTGCTGGCCGTGGCGCGGGCCGAGAGCCTCGCCGCTCAGGGGATGCCGTGGAGCAGGGCCCTCGCCGAGGCCGTGCGCAAGGAGCGCGAGACCCTCGGGCAGGCCGACGAGGCGATCGCGGCGATCGCCGCCCGGAACGTGGGCCGAGGCGGCGCGGTGGTCTCGTGCTCGTGGAGCGTCACGGCGCTCCGCGCGATCATGGCTCTACAGCCGGCGATCGTGCGCGTCGGGCACGGGTGGCCCCTCGCGGACGGGCTCAGGTCCGCATCCTGGCTCGCCGCGCGGGGGCTCAAGACCGAGGTGCTCCCGGACGGCTGCCTGGCGGCCGCCATGGACGGGGCAAGGATCGTGCTGGTCGGCGCGGACCACGTGCTGGCCGACGGCTCGGTCGTCAACCGCGCGTCCACGTTCCCCCTCGCGCTCCTCGCGCGCCACGCGGACGTACCCTTCTACGCCGCGTGCCAGCGCATCAAGCTCGGAGGCCGCGTGCGCCCGCAGATCGAGGAGCAGGACGGCGCATTCGGCCTCCTGCCAGATGGCGTGACCGGCCGCGCGCCCCTCTTCGACGTGACGCCCGCGCACCTCGTCACCGCGGTGATCACCGAGTCGGGAATGCTTGAGGCTGCCGAGGCCGGCGAGATCGGACGCTCCATCGACGCGCTGAGACGGCGGATCCTGGGCTAGCCGGCGCGCCGCGCGCGGGAAACCTTGCTTCCACCCCGCAAGGCTGTGGTATGGTGCGCGCGATGAGGGCCGTTCCAGCCATGCTTTTTGCCGCCGTTCTCGCGCTCGCGTCGGCGTGCGCGGCCGAGATCGGGGACTCGTGCGACTACGACGTCGACTGCTCGTCGAACCTGGACAGGACCTGCGACGGGAGCCAGCCCGGCGGCTACTGCCTCGTCATCGGTTGCGATCCGGACGGCTGTCCGTCCGAAGCCGTATGCGTGCAGTTCACGACGCCGTGCACCGAGGGCACGAGCGACGAGACCTGCGCCCGGATCGAGCCCAACCGTGTGAGGGACTACTGCCTGCGGCACTGCGGCAAGGACGGCGACTGCCGCTCCGGCTACGAGTGCATGAGCCCCGACGATCTGTATGCCGAGATCATCGATCTCGATCCATCCGGTTCCAAGATCTGCGTGCCCAAGCCCGATGCGTGAGACGCACCACTTCCGGGCCTCGCGTCGGCCGCGCGTGGCGGTCCAGGTCGTGTTGCGCAGGCTCGACAACCCGTCCACGGCCCCAATCGTGACGTACACGAGGGACGTGGGAACCGGCGGGCTCTTCGTGGTCACGTCCGAGGATTTCGTCCTCGGAGAGCGGGTCGAGGTGACGCTCTCCACGCCCTCCACGTGGGAGCCCGTGGCGCTCAAAGCCGAGGTGTGCCGCTACGGCGGCAGCGAGGGTGACGAGCCGGGCGGCGTGGGCCTCAGGTTCGTGGATCCCAGCGAGGAAGAGGCCGTGGTCCTGGCGCGCTTCGTCTCATCCCTCGACTACCGGGAGTGAATGCTCGAATATTCTCTTGTTAGGGCGCTTTCCGGATCGGACGAATTTATTTCGACCGAACAATTGTGGACTCGTGTTATAGGCAGATTTTGGGGAAGCCAACATACAGTTGGATCACGAATAAAAAGGAGGCGACCATGAACAGAATCGGTCTGGCTTTGACATTCGGTCTCGGGATATTCGCTTTGGCTCCGCTCGGCTGCACCACAAACACCGCGAGCGACGACGACACCGGGACCGGCGCGGATGGCGACACCGACGGCGACACTGACGGCGATTCCGACTCCGACACCGACGGCGATGCGGACGGCGACGCGGACGGCGATGCGGACGGCGACGCGGACGGCGATGCGGACGGCGACGCGGACGGCGACGCGGACGGCGACACCGACGGCGATTCCGACGGCGATTCCGACGGCGACTCCGACACCGCGACCCACGCCTGCGACGATACGACGGGCGTGGGCGACGTCTGCGCCCTGCCGGGCAACGACTGCGACTGCGACAACGTCTGCGGCCAGCACGTCATCGACGACCCGAGCATCGTCGCCCAGTACTGCTGGCCCGAGTGCGAGGTGCTCTCCGACGGCGGGGTCTCGTGCGCGAACGCCGACGACCTCTGCGTCAATCTCACTCCCGCAGTGGACGGTGGCGTGGATGGAGGAACGGGCGTTGGCCCGTTCGCGTGCATCCCGCTCGGTACGGCCACGGGTACAAACGTCAAGGCCAAGATCCTGGCCGAAGGCGCAAAGCCGGGCCTCCTCGATCTCACGAGCGGCAACAAGGTGAGCGTGAAGCTCGGCGCCACGACCCTGACGCTCGGCCAGGGCATCGGGCAGATGTCGACCGTGAACGGTGTGGAAAAGGTGAACCTCATCTTTCAAGTGATCCAGGGCACGAAGACGGCCTACAGCCTCCAGATCTCGGTCGACAAGAGCAAGTGGAAGGCCGGCACGCTCGTCTTCAACAAAGACACGCAGGACTTCAACGCCATGTTGATGCGGATGGACCTGTCCGGGGGCACCGTGACCGCGGGGTTCATCGAGGGCCTCGCGATCGGCGGCACCCTGACCGTCACCAAGGCCACCCTGCCGGGCGGAGGCCAGTCCACCGGAAGCTTTGAGCTGAACATGCTCGGCTACAGGGCCGAGATCCCCACGTCGAAGTAGCTCCCCGCGCCTTCCTGGCCCGGACACGGGCCGCGGATCAATCCTTGAACGGCGAGATCTCGCGCAGCGTCTCGATGATGCCGGGCATGACCTCGATGATGGCGTCCACGTCCGCGTCCGTGTTGAACCTGCCGAGCGAGAACCGGATCGACCCGTGGGCGAACTGGAACGGAACGCCCATGGCGCGCAGCACGTGCGAGGGTTCGAGCGATCCGGAGGTGCAGGCCGAGCCGGACGAGGCGCAGATGCCGTGCTCGTTCAGGTGGAGCAGGATCGCCTCGCCCTCCACCTTCTTGAAGCTCACGTTGGTCGTGCCCGGCAGCCGGCGCTCGAGGTCGCCGTTCAGGCGGCTGTCGGAGATGGCGAGCAGCGACTTCTCAAGCCTGTCGCGCAAGAGCCGCACCCGGCCCTGCTCCTCGCCCGCGTGGGCCACGGCCAGCCGGGCCGCCTCGCCGAGCCCCACGATGCCGGGCACGTTCTCGGTGCCGCCGCGCCGGCCGCGCTCCTGGTGGCCGCCGAGCATGAAGGGGCGGAACCTGAGGCCCCGCCGCACGTACAGGGCGCCGACGCCCTTGGGGGCGTGGATCTTGTGCCCCGAGATGGACAGCAGATCGATCGCACCCGAGGCCAGGCTCACGGGCACCTTGCCCGCGGCCTGCACCGCGTCCGTGTGGAAGATGGCCTCGAACTCATGGGCGATGTGGCCCGCCTCCTCCACGGGGAGGAGCACGCCGGTCTCGTTGTTGGCCGCCATGATCGACACCACGGCCACGTTCTCGTCCATGGCCGCGCGCAGCTCCTCGAGCTTGAGAAGCCCGCGCCCGTCCACGGGCAGGTAGGTCACCTCGTAGCCCTCGTGCTCGAGGAAGCGCGCCAGGGTCAGGACCGCCGGGTGCTCGACCCGCGTCGTCACAACGCGCCGGCGCTTGGGCCGCGAGGCGAGCGCCGACCGGATGGCCGTGTTGTCCGATTCGGTGCCGCAGCTCGTGAACACGATCTCGGTGTCGTGCTCCGCTCCGAGCAGCCGCGCCACGTGCGCGCGCGCCCGTTCGATCTCGCGGCTCAGGTCGGCGCCGAACGTGTGGATGCTCGACGGGTTGCCGTAGCGTTCGGTGAAGAAGGGCCGCATGGCCTCGAACACCTCGGGCGCGACCGCGGTCGTGGCGTTGTTGTCCGCGTAGATGACCTTCTTCATCGCTCAACCCTCCTCCTCGACCTCGAGGACGATGGCCGGATCCACAATTTCGCGCAGCTTCTCCTGAATCCAGATCGAGGTCAGGCCGGCCGCGCGGCACCCCGAGCAGTGTGCCACGAGCCGGATCGTGACGCGCGTCCCGTCGATGTCGATGAGCTCCAGGTCGCCGCCGTCCTTCTGGAGCTGGGGCCGCACCTCCTGGTCGAGCACCTCGTTGACGAGCGCGATGCGCTGGATGTTGGTGAGCTTGCGGGGCGCGGGCGCGGCCTTGGGCTTCTCGGGCGGCGCCTCGGCGCGCACCTCCTCGAGGATGCGCTCTATCTCGTCGAGGCACGAGCCGCAGCCGCCGCCGGCCTTGGTGTAGTTGGTGACGTCCTCCACGGTCTCGAGCCTGTTCTCCCTCGCCACGCGGCGGATCTTCTCCTCGGTCACGCCGAAGCAGAAGCAGACCATGCGGCCGCCCTCCTCCTCGTGGTCCTTGGGGCTCTTCTGGCCGCGGTAATTGGCCACGGCCGCCTCGAGCGCCTCGCGACCCATCACCGAGCAGTGCATCTTCTCCTTGGGCAGCCCGCCGAGAAAGTCGGCGATGTCCTGGTTCGTGATCTTGAGCGCTTCGTCGAGGGTCTTGCCCTTGATCATCTCGGTCAGCACCGACGAGGAAGCGATGGCGCTGCCGCAGCCGAAGGTCTGGAACTTGGCCTCTTCGATGCGGTCCGCGGCCTTGTCGACCTTGATGGTCAGGGTGAGGGCGTCGCCGCACGCGATCGAGCCCACCTCCCCGACGCCGTCGGGGTTCTCGACGCGGCCCACGTTTCTGGGGTGGAGGAAGTGATCCTTGACCTTCTCGGTGTAGTCCCAGCCCATGTCGTCCTCCCTGGCGCGGCAAGCTCGCGCGCCGACGTTTTTATACCATCGCCCGCAAACTTGACCAGCAAAGTGGTGGAGCGCCGCGCATGATCGCGAAAGGACGTCGCCGAATGGCTGGTAAGGGTCTTAGAGATCGCCGCCGGCGTCGAAACCGGCGTCGATGATCCCGCTGTCGATCGGACCGCCGTCCGGCGTGGTCGTCTCGGTGTCCGTGCCGCCGTCCGGGATCGGCGGATCCGGATCGCAGCAGACGTTGATGAAGCCCGGGCACGTGAGCCCGAAGTGCAGCCATCCGCCCGCGCACTGGGTCTCGGTCGCCCACCGCGGGATGCACTTGTAGGTCGAGTCGGTCGCGAGGCACCCGCCGGACTCGGTGGCTGGCTCGCAGCAGGTGTTCAGGCTGCCGCAGTCGAACTCTCCGTGGCCGATGCCGGTGCAGCCGATGTACAAGTTGTCGCAGGACCACGGGCAGTCCGAGCCGCCGTCGGCCCCGGCGTCGGCGTCGCCGTCCGAGTCGGCGTCGGCGTCCGAGTCGGTGTCCGCATCGGTGTCGCTGTCCGTGTCGGTGTCCGTGTCCGCGTCGGTGTCTGTGTCGGTGTCCGTGTCCGAATCGGTGTCGGTGTCCGTGTCGCCGTCCGTGTCGCCGTCCGCGTCCGTGTCCGTGCTCCCGTCCAGCCCGTTGTCCGTCCCGCCGTCGAAGTCGCCGGCCGAGTCGCCGCTGCACGCCTGGCCAAGCCCCAGGGCGAGCGCGAGGAGCCATGGTGAATAACGTTTCATGCGTTCCTCCTTTTCGAAGACCGTCGGATTATACGTCATGTTCCCGTCGCATGGGGAGACCCAAAGTGAGCCGCGGCGCCGGGCCGGCCACATTGCTCCGCGCGGGCGTTGTTTGATACACGGGGTCATGGTCGAGGAATCGGGCAGGGCGCGAAAAGGCGAGCGCACCATCGACGCCACGGTCGAGCGAATCGTCTTCCACAACGAGTCGAGCGGATGGACCGTCGTGCGCGCCCTCGCGGACGGTTCCCCCCTCGTCGAGACCGTCGTGGGGCGCTTCCAGCGCATGAGCCCCGGTGAGCGCGTCCGCTTCACGGGGCGCTGGGCCACGGATCGACGCCACGGGCGCCAGTTCGAGGCCGACACGTGCCTGCCCTTGAGCCCGCGCACGCTCGCCGGCATCGAGAAGTTCATCGGCTCCGGGCTCGTGCCCGGCATCGGGCCGATCATGGCCGGGCGGATCGTGAAGCGCTTCGGGCTTGAGACGCTCGATGTGATCGAGAGCGATCCGGGGCGCCTGGCCGAGGTTCCGGGCATCGGGAGCAAGCGCGCGCAGACCATCAGGAAGGCATGGGTCGAGAAGCGGGCGGTCAAGGAGGTCATGATCTTCCTCGAGTCGGCCGGCGTCTCGCCCGCCTTCGCGCACCGCATCCACCAGCGTTACGGACACGACGCGATCCGCCTCGTCACGGACAACCCCTTCAGGCTCGCTTCCGACGTGAGCGGCATCGGCTTTTTGTCGGCCGACAGGATCGCGGAGAAGCTCGGCATCCCCAGGGACTCCCCGCACCGGGCCGAGGCCGGCGTGGTGTACGCCCTCGAGGAGATGGCCGGCGAAGGGCACGTCTTCGCACGGAAAGGGCCGCTCCTCGAAACCGCGGAGCGGCTCCTCGGGGTCGAAACCGCGGCCCTCGAGGCGGCCGTGGAGCGGCTCGTGCTGATGGGAGACCTGCGGCGCGAGGGCGCGGGCGACGACGCGGCCCTCTACCTCCCGCGGCTCCATCGCGCCGAGACCAACGCGGCGCGCGCGCTCACGAGGATCCTCGCCACGCCCGCGATCCGCATCGCCGTCGATGCGGACGAGGCGGTCCGGCGCGCCGAGCGGCTCTCGGGCATCGCGCTCGCGGCCGGCCAGCGTCGGGTGTTCGCCCTGCTCGACGAGGCCAAGGCCGTGGTGCTCACGGGCGGTCCGGGAACGGGCAAGACCACCATCCTGCGCGGGCTCGCGGCGTGCTTCGTCGACCTCGGGCTCAAGGTTGTCGAGGCCGCCCCCACGGGCCGCGCGGCGCGGCGCATGACCGAGGCCACGGGCCACGAGGCCAAGACCCTGCACCGGCTCCTCGAATGGAACCCCAAGAGCGGCGGCTTCGAGCGCGGGACCTCGAACCCGCTCGACGCGGACGTCATCATCGTCGACGAGGTCTCCATGGTCGACGTGGAGCTCTTCGCCGCCCTGCTCGAGGCTGCTCGCCCCGCCGCGCGCCTGCTCTTCGTGGGCGATCCGGATCAGCTGCCGTCCGTGGGTCCCGGCACGGTGCTCGCCGATCTCATCGAGCTCGGCCGCGGCGGCGTTCGCGGGCTCGCCGTCGTGCGCCTGACCGAGATCTTCAGGCAGGCCGAGGCGAGCATGATCGTGCGCGGCGCCCACGATCTTCTCGCCGGGCGCGAGCCGAGGACAGGCGAGCGCGGCGAGGATGCGGACCTGTTCATGATCGAGCGGCGCGAGCCGCAGGAATGCCTCGACGTGATCAAGGAGCTCGTCTCGGAACGCATCCCGAGACGCTTCGGCCTCGATCCCGTGAACGACATCCAGGTGCTCACGCCCATGCACAAGGGTCTGCTCGGGGCCACGAGCCTGAACGAGGAGCTGCAGGCGCTGCTCAACCCGGGCGAAGGCGGGCTCGAGCACCGCGGCCGCATCTTCCGGATGGGCGACAAGATCATGCAGGTGCGCAACAACTACGAGCTGGACGTGTTCAACGGGGACATCGGCCGCGTGATCGCCGTCGACCCAGACGAAGGGCGCCTCATGGTGCGCTTCTTCGACCGCGACGCGCAGTACGAGGCCGCGGATCTCGACCAGCTCCAGCTCGCCTACGCCTGCTCCGTGCACAAGTCGCAGGGCAGCGAGTACCCGGCCGTGGTCATCCCGATCCACACGCAGCACTATGTGCTCCTGCAGCGCAACCTGCTCTACACGGCCATCACGCGCGGCAAGAGGCTCGTCGTGCTGGTGGGCACGAAGAGGGCGCTTGGGCTAGCCGTGCGCAACTCGAGTGAGGCCGAGCGCGGGTCCCTGCTGGTCAGAAGGGTCCTCGACGCAGCCCATGCGTTTCAGGTTCCTCGGGCCGGGCTCACTCGATGATCGAGTCGTCGTCTACGATCATCGTGGTGTCCTCGTGCCCGGAGATGCCGGGCAGGATCTCCCAGGTGCTGCCGCCGTGGTTGACGTTGTGGCGGATGACCGAGTCCTCGATGCGGATCGTGCCGTCGTGGTTGTTGCTGACGAAGAAGACGGCCGCGCCGTAGGCGTTCACCTCGTTGCGCTCGATGTCCACGCCGCACAGGGACAGGGCCATCGTGTTCCCGTCGTTGTAGATCGCGCCGCCGCTCCCGCCGCCGGGCGTGCCCTGCTCGGCCGGGTTGCCGCCGTTGCCCACGGCCTTGTTGTCGGTGAACAGGCTGTTGATGATGGTCCACGACACGCCGATGCTGCTCACGCCGCCGCCGTTCGAGCCCTCGCCGCCGAGCCCGGCCGCGCCGCCGAAGGTGGAGCTGACCACGTAGACCGGTTGGTCCTGGGACTGGTCGAAGACGCGCACGGCCGCGCCGCCCACGTCGGGCCCGGTGTCCGCGCAGGTGTTGCGGAAGAACCGGCAGTTGACCACCTTGAACCTTCCGCCCCGCACCCAGATGGCGCCGCCGCCGTCGTTCTCGGTCTCGGAGCTCGAGTCGCCGTCGACGAAGGTGAGGTTCTGCACCGTGAGGCGCGGGTGGTCCTGATCGTCGCAGTGATCGGTGGTCCACACCTGATCGGGATCGCAGGTGTTCATGTACAGGATGCGCCGCGCGCCTTTGCCGCTCAGCGTGATCTTGGCGCCACCGTCGATGACGATCCTCGGGCCCGTGTCGTTGAAGATCCTGGCGGTCTCCTCGAGCTCGATGGTCACGGGGGCGGGACCGCAATCGAAGGTGACGACGCCGCCCCGGGCGACGGCCTCGACCACGGCCGCGCTCGTGCAGCTCTGCGCGGTGCCGTCGCCGATCACGTTGTCGGGCGCGGACGCGTCCTCCTCCATGGCCTCGTCCGGGATCGGGCAGCCGCCATCCGGGTAGCCCGCGGGCGGCAGGCCGTCGGTCCAGTCGTCGAAGTCCACGTCCGTGTTCCCGGGATCACTCCCGGTGTCGATCCCGGCATCGGCGGCCTTGGCGCCGGAGCCGTCGCATGTCGCGACCGCGAAAGCCCAGAGCGTTGCGAGCAGGATGGTCCTTGCCATGGCTGCCTCCTCTGTCCAGAGATTTCAGGAGATCGTACCACAACGCGAGAGCCCCGCGGCCCTGCTCAGATATCCCCCACGGTCTCCGATCTCGCCCAGCCGTCGCGACCGCGGTCGTCGCGCACGCGCGTCCAGCCCTCGCGGCGCTCCAGCACCCGCACGCGGCTGCCCTCCTCGAGGCCGAAGCGGCGCACCGCGCTGCCCGGCCCTTCCACGGCGTCGGTCTGCCCGCGCGCCGTGACGACCGCCTCGCGCTCGTGCTCGAGCTGGTGCCACTTGCCCACCGTCACTGCCAAGGTGGCCGCGGTGAGCGCGGCGAGCACGCCCGCGGTCACGCCCAGGGTCATCCGCGGCAGCTCCGCGGCCACGAACCTGCGCGCCACGAGCACGCCGAACAGGGCCAGGTGGAAGACGAGGAACGCGAGCGCCGCGGCAAAGGGCGAGAACCTGTCGAGCACCGCGCGCCACGGGCCGGCGGCCGGCGCCAGATCCGCGTCGCGGCCCGCCTCGCTCGCCCTGCGCGCCAGGAACTCGCGCACGAGCCCGAGATTGTACCTCGCGTCCTCGTGCCCCGGATCGAGAAGGAGCGCGCGTTCGTAGTGGCGCACGGCCTCGCCCAACCTTCCCAGGCGCGCCTTTGCGGTGCCCAGGTTGTAGGACAGCCCCGCGCTGCGCACGCCCAGGGCCTCAAGCCGATCGTACGCCTTGACCGCTTTCTCGTAGTCGCCGTTCCAGAACGCGTTGTTGCCCTCGTCGAAGAGCGATGCAAGCGACGTGGCGATTGCCGCCGACGGCGCCGCGACGAGCGCGAGGACGAAAAGCAGGCCCGCGAGACGGCGCGTCATGGCTTCCTCCGCGCGGGCAGCGGGGTCACCGTGCCGAGATCCTTGACGAGCGACGCCACCCGGCCGAGCGCCTTTGTGCGTTCCTCGCCGTGCCCGGCGCTGCGCCCGAAGCGCGCGAACTCGAGCCCATCGATCTCGGCCGCCACCCGATCCGCATAAGCGGCCTCGAACCCGCGCTCGGCGAGCCTCGCCCTGAGCTCGGCCGTGGTGTCGCCCGCGATCGCCGCCTCGAGCCGATCCTCGAGGAACCCCACCAGGCAGCGCTGCAGCTCGGCGAAGAAGGCCTCGGTGGAGAGCTCGGCCGCGCAGCGCTCGAGTTCGGCCAGCCTGCGGCGCGCGGTCCCCTCGGCGCGCTTCGAACGCCCCTTGACCCGCTTCTCGGCCATCTGCCGCCGCGTGCGCGAGGCGACCACGACCCCGAGCCACGCGAGGGGCGCGACCAAGGCAAGCGCCAGGAACCAGGGGCGGGTCATGAGGGGCGCGGTGGCCGAGGTCTCGAGCTCGGCGCGGCTCGAGATGGAGCGAAGCTGCCGGTTCAGGCGCGCGAGCGCGTCCCCATCGTCCGCTGCTGGGCGCCCTGCGGTCGCGTTCGATGCTGTCTGTGGGATTGCGACCGCGCCCGGGCGCACGGTGATCGTGAACGGCCCTCCCGCCTCGGTGCGGTATTCGCCGGCCGCGGGATCGAAGAACGAGAACGCGAGGCGCGGGATGGTGAACGCGCCCGGCTCCTTGGGGATGAGCAGCGTGCGGCTCGTTCGCGTGCCGGTCACGGTCTCGCCCGACGCGGTCACCTCGGTCTCGCTCTCCGGATCATACGACTTGAAGCCCTTGACCTCGCCCACCGCGGGCAAGGACAGGTTGCGCAGGTTGCCCTCGCCGCGCACGGTCATGGTCAGGGTGACGGGCTCGCCCACGGCCACGGATGTGCGGTCCACCTCGGCCTTGAACGAATAGCGCCCCACGTTGGCCGGATCGAAGCCGGCCGGCCGCTTGTCCGCGGGCGTCGCCGCGACCTCGATCTGCACAGGCACCGAGGCGCGCTTGACCGCCTTGCGCGACGAGAAGAAGCCGCCCCTGCGGATCTCGAGATCGACTACGGCCGGCGCGATGGTCAGCGTCCCGGCCCGGATGGGGAACACGGCCAGCTTGCGCAGCACGGCCCGATCGTAGTTCTTGCCGCCCACGCGCACGGGCTCGAACTCGAGACGCCGGTTGCCGGGAAGCAGGTTCTCCACCCAGAAGCCCTCGGTCCCCGGCTCCCGGCTCACGTCCACGTCCGCGATCTGCCACGCGGAGTAGAGGTACACCGTGACCACGAGCACCTCGCCCACCACGGCCTGCCGCTTCGACACCTCCGTCTGGACGAAATAGTCCGGGTCGACGCGTGCGCCCTCGAGCTCCCCGGGCAGCGCCGTGGGCGCCTGGCCCGGGTCCCCCGGCTGCACCTGGTCGTCGGGCGGGCCGAACGGCGACGGGATCTGGCCGAGCAGCGACGGCATCTGGCCGAACGGATCCGGAGGCGACGGCGCCGGCCTCCCTGCGCTGGCAGACGCCGCGATCACGAGGGCGTGGGGCTCGCTCTGGAAGCGCTTGCCGTCCACCTCCACGATCACCGGGTCGATGACCTTCTTGCCCGGGGCGTCGGCGACCGCGGTGAACGAGTAGACGCTCTGGCGCTTGGACTGCCGCACCATTCCTTGTCCGGTGCCGAAGGAGAACGAGAACGACATGGGGTGCGACTCGGACTGGCTGAGCACGCGCAGCCCGCCCAGGCGCGGCAGTCGAACGACCGGATCGTTCTCGCTCTGCGTGGCGATCGTGATCTGGAGCTCGAACGGCTCACCGGCCACGAGCGGATCGCGGTCGGTCGTGATTCCGATCTCGGGAGGAGCCCCCGGTCCGGCCGCCGCGGACGTGGCCGCGAGCAGGGTCACGAGCACGAGCATGTGAGAAGGCCTCATCATCACCAGTCCTTGAAGTCGCCCCTCTGCATCATCATGCCGCGCTGCTTGGCTTCCTGCTTCTGCAGGTTGTCTTCTTGCTGGTCGAGCGAGTCAAGGACCTGATCGATCTCCTGCTTGGTCTTGGGCTGCGCCTGCTGCTGTTGCTTCTCTTGGTCCTGCTTCTGCTGGTCCTGCTTCTGCTGGTCCTGCTTCTGCTGGTCCTGCTTCTGCTGGTCCTGCTTCTGCTGGTCCTGCTTCTGCTGGTCCTGCTTTTGCTGGTCCTGCTTCTCTTGGTCCTGCTTCTTCTTCTCCTCGTCCTTCTTCTTCTGATCCTCCTGCTCCTTGAGCTTCTTGGCCGCGAGCTCCAAGTTCCAGGCCACGTCCGCGTTGCCCGGCGCGAGCATGAGACTCTGCTGGTACTCGCCCACCGCGGCCTTGTAGTCCTGCTTCTTGAAGAAGGCGTTGCCCAGATTGGCGTGGGCCCGCGCGCGCACGTCAATCGGAGCGCCCGAGTCGGACGCGAGCTTGAGCGCCTGCATGGCTTGATCGAGCTTGTCGTCGCCCATGCGCATGAGCGCGAGGCCGCGATCGAGGTGCACCTCGTGACGGCTCGGCAGGGCATGCGCGGCCTTGTCGTACTCCGCGAGGGCCTCCCCGGCCTTGCCCTGCGCGAGCAGCTCGTTGCCGTTGCGCACGGCGCGGTTCTCGGTGAGAAACGGGTCGAACGCACGCGCCTCGCCCGACGCGACGAGCGTGGCCGCGAGGCATGCCGCGGTCGAAAGCAGCCTCGCGCAGCGCCCGATCACGCGCGCCTCCGGCGCTCGAACCGGCGCTCGGGCAGGAAGAACGCCACCACCAGCAGGGCGAACGAGGGGATGAGGAACCATTGGAACACCTCCTCGTAGACGGTGATCTGGCGCGTCTCAGTCTCGGTCTGTTTCATCTTGCGCACCTCGTCGAGCACGGCCGTCATGCCCGCAAGGTCGTTCCCGGCGCGGAAGTAGCGGCCGCGGGTCTTCGCGGCGACCTGTCGCAGCACGTCCTCGTTGGCCTTGGTGAGGGCCGTGGTGACGTAGTCGCCGTTCGCGGTCTTCTGGTAGCCCATGGGCGTGCCGTCATCGAGATAGCGCGGGATGAGCTCGGGCGAATCCGAGCCGATGCCGAGCACGTGGACCACGATCCCCTTCTTGGCCGCCTCGTCGGCCGCCTCGAGCGGGTCGCCCTCATGGTCCTCGCCGTCCGTGATGAGCACGACCACCTTGGCGCGCTCGTCCTGCGCCTTGTCCGCGGGCTCGTCGGGCCGAAGCATGCGCACCGCCGCGGTCAGCGCCCGCCCGATGGCCGTGCCGCCCACGGGCATGTCGTAGGGCTGAAGCCCGCGCCAGAACGCCACGGCCGCCGCGTAGTCGCTCGTGAGCGGGAAGCGCATGGTGTCGCCCGCGAAGGCCACGAGGCCGATGCGGTCGCCGGTCAGCTTCTTGATGAACTCGCCGAGCTCCAGCTTGGCGCGCTCGATGCGGCTCGGGCGCACGTCCGCGGCCAGCATGCTCTTCGAGAAGTCGAGCGCCACCACCATGTCGATGCCGCGCTTGCGCAGCATCTGGATGCGGCCGCCGTACTCGGGCCGCGCCGAGGCGAGCACGAGCCCGGTCACGCCGAGGACGAGCGCGATGCCCTTCATCGCGCGCAGGTAGGGCGAGGAGCGCGCGAGCTGGCGGTCCACGGTCTCCTTGCGGCCGAGGCGCTTAAGGATGCGGCCGCGCGACCAGAAGCCGAGGAAAAGCGCCGCGGCCACGCCGAGCGGCACGATGAGGAAGAACAGCATGCCGGCGTCCGCGAACCTCATGGCGTCCTCCTGAGCACGGCGAGCGTGAGGAAGAGGTCGAGGATCATGACGAAGAGCGCGGGCCACAGGTAGCGGCGAAACGCCTCGGACCACACCATGCCCTGGTCCGCGATGCGCGAGCGCTCGAGCGCGTCGAGGATCGCGTGGAACGACGACTCGAGCCCCTTGCGGTCCGTGGCCTCGAAGAACGCGCCGCCCGTGGTCTTGCTCATCTTCTCGAGCAGCTCGCGGTTGATGGGCACGTTCTGCGTCCCGAAGATCTGCTGCTTGAAGAAGTCGAGCCCGGAGGCGACGGACGCCACGTCGCGCTCTCCCATGAGCACGGTGTAGATCTTGATGCCGAGCGTCTTCGCGAACGTGGTCGCCTGCTCGGGCGAGATGTTGCCCGCGTTGGACGCGCCGTCCGTGAGCAGGATGACGGCCTTGCTCTTGGCGTCCGACTTGCGCAGCCGGTTCAAGGCCACGCCCACCGCGTTGCCGATGGCCGTGGCGTTGCCCGAGATGACGCCCAGCTTCACGTCGTCGATCATGCTCGCGAGCACCGAGTAGTCGAGCGTGAGCGGGCACAGGGTGTAGGCGTTCTCCGCGAAGATGACCGCGCCGATGCGGTCGTTCTTGCGCCGCTTGATGAAGTCCTGCACCACGGCCTTGGAGGCGTCGAGCCGCGTGGGCTCGAGATCGGTGGCCTTCATCGACATGGAGACGTCGAGCACGAGCACCATGTCGATGCCCTTGAGCTCGGTCTCGTCGGGTTGGGTCGAGTCCTGCGGCCGGGCCAGGGCCACCGCGAGCAGGGTCACGGCCGTGGCGCGCAGGCCCACCGACACGGGCACGAGGAACGTGCGCCAGGTGGGCCCGATCGCGGCGAGCGGACCCGCCAGCGGGAACCGGAGGCGCCCCGCGGTGCGGCTCTCGAGGAGCCCGGCGGCGATGACCAGCGGCACGGCGAAAAGCCCGAGCAGGAACCACGGGCTCGCGAGCTTCATGCCCGCACCCTCGCCCACCCACTCCGGCAGGTAGAACGCCGCCGCCACGGCGAGGAGGCCGAGCGACCACCACGCGGGCGCGAGCCTGTGCAGGAGCCTACGCATGCGCGCCTCCCGAGGGATCGCCCTTCGCCGGCTCGGGCGGCAGGCTCGACGGGACCGGGGCGGCCTCGGCCCTGGGCGTGGTCACCTCGACCACGTGGAACGCGCCCGCGAGCAGGCGCCGCGACTCATCGGTGGTCGGCTCGAGCTTGGCGAACTTGACGAGGTCCGTGTCGGACAGGAAGTCGAGCAGCGTGTTGAAGAGCGGCGACGCGAGCGACACCTTGCGCAGGGCGAGCACCAGCTCCTCGGTGGACAGCTCGAGCGAATCGAAGCGGTAGCGGTTGCCCAAATACTCGCGCATGGCCTCCGAGAGGAGCACGTGGAACTCTTTGAAGAGGCCGCGCTCGAGCAGGTCGGACTTGCCGAGGGAGCCGAGCTTCTCGAGGGCGATCTCCTCGGCCGGCCGCGGGGGGGGCGGCGGCGGCACAGGCCGCGGCCTGTACCTGCCCCACAGCCACCGCCCGAGCAGCGTGAGCACGACCACGAGCCCTGCGGCCGCCAGCGCGGCCAGTACGTAGAGCGCCGTGTAGTCCTTCTCGAGCACCTTGACACCCGGGCCCTTGTCCTCCTTGAGCTTGGGCTCTGGCTCGTTGGCGATGAGGCTTTTGACGCGGACGCGCACCTCGTTCGTCGCGACCTCGCCCACGTGGCCGTTCGGATCCACCACGCTCAGCGCCTGCGCCGGGATGACGTACTCGCGCGGCTCGAACGGCACGAGCCGGATGACGAGCGTCTCGTTCACCCATCCATCCTTGGGCTCGGACGCGCGCTGGTCCTTGCCCTGCACAAAGAGGCCGTCGAACGACGCCTCTGCCGGCAGGTGCACGCGATCCTCGGCGCGTCGGCGTACGGTGATCTCGAGGCTCACGAGCCCGCCGACCTTGACCTCGTCCGGCACCGCCTTCACCTTGACCGCGGGCATGCGGTCCGCCGGGAAGTCCGAGGGGGGCGCGGGGGCCGCGGGCACACCGGCGTCCGGGGTCTTGGGCGCGCCGGCATCCGGGGCCGCTGCCGCGAGGGCCGGGGCGAGCAGGCAGGCGAGCAGCGTCGCCGCGAGAGATCTCCCCATCAGCCCCTCCTCGCGCGCCTGGCGCGGATGCGGAAGAAGTTGACGAGAGGCGACAGATCCTGCCCCTCGGTCGACATGGTGACGTAATCGATGCGCAGCTTGCGGAAGAGCTGCTCGCGCAGGGCCCGGCGGCGCTTCACCTCGCGTGCGAACGCGTCGCGCACGCGCGCCGAGGCCGTGTCCACGAGATGCACCGCGCCGGTCTCCGGGTCCTCCACGTACACGATGCCCATGCCCGCGAGCTCCTCCTCGCGCGGGTCGCCCACGCATATGGGCACCACGTCGTGCCGCGTCTCGGCCAGGCGCAGGGCGCGCTCCCAGCCGTCGGCGATGAAGTCCGAGACCAGGAACACCACGGCGCGGTGCTTGGCCACGCGGCCCAGGTACTCGAGGCCGGCCCGCAGATCCGTGCCCTTGCCCTCGGGCTTGAAGCGCAGGATCTCGGAGATGACGCGCAGCACGTGCTTGCGACCCTTCTTGGGCGGCACGAACAGCTCGACCCGGTCGGTGAACATGATGAGGCCCACGCGGTCGTTGTTCTTGATGGCCGAGAACGCGAGCGTGGCCGCGACCTTGGCCGCGAGGTGGCTCTTGACCTGGTGCGTGGTGCCGAACTGGCCCGAGGCCGACACGTCGACGAGCAGGATGACCGTCATCTCGCGCTCCTCGACGAACAGCTTCACGTAGGCGTCGTTCATGCGCGCCGACACGTTCCAATCGATGAGCCGCACGTCGTCTCCGATCTGGTACTGGCGCACCTCCTCGAAGGCCATGCCGCGCCCCTTGAACACGGACTGGTACTGCCCCGCGACCCGGTCGTTCACGAGCCGGCGGGTGAAGATCTCGATCTTGCGGATCTCCTTGAACAGCTCCGAGTGGTCCATGGGCGCTCGAGCCTTTCCGCTACGGCACTTCCACGGTGTCGAAGATGCGCCGCACCACGTCCTCGCTCGTGACCTCCTCGGCCTCGGCCTCGTAGGTCACGATGATGCGGTGGCGCAGCACGTCCGGGCCGATCGACTTGATGTCCTCGGGCGTCACATAGCCGCGGTGCCGCAGGAAGGCGTGGGCGCGCGCGGCCATGTTGAGCGCGATCGAGGCGCGCGGGGAGGCGCCGTACTCGATGAAGCGCGACACGTCGTCGAGCCCGTAGCGGGACGGCTCGCGCGTGGCGAACACGATGTCGACGATGTATTCCTTGATCTTCTCGTCGACGTAGACCTCCTGCACCACCTTGCGCGCGTCGAGGATGCGCTCGGGCGTGATGACCGCGTTCACCTTGGGCAGCTCCGCGCCGGACATGCGGTCGATGATGGCGCGCTCCTCGTCGCGGCCCGGGTAGCCCACCTTGATCTTGAGCATGAAGCGATCGACCTGCGCCTCTGGCAGGGGGTAGGTGCCCTCCTGCTCGATGGGGTTCTGGGTGGCCATGACGATGAACGGCGAGGGGAGCTTGAACGTCTCGTCGCCGATCGTGACCTGGTGCTCCTGCATGGCCTCGAGCAGCGCGGACTGCACCTTGGCCGGCGCGCGGTTGATCTCGTCCGCGAGCACGAGGTTCGCGAAGATCGGGCCCTTCTTGACCGAGAACTGGCCCGAGTGCTGGTTGTAGATGACCGTGCCCACGAGGTCTGCGGGCAGGAGGTCGGGCGTGAACTGCACGCGCTTGAAGTGCGCCGAGATGGCCTGGCACAGGGTGTTGACCGTCAGGGTCTTGGCGAGCCCGGGCACGCCCTCGAGCAGCACGTGGCCGCCCGTCAGGAGGCCGATGACGACCCGCTCCACCATGGCCGTCTGGCCAACGATGACCTTGGTGATCTCGTGCATCAGCTCATCGACAAAGGCGCTCTCGGCCTTCACCATCTCGTTCAGGGCTCTCACGTCGTGGCTCATGTCGTTCCTCGATTCTTCAGGGGGTGCGCGGCCGTACCGGCAGCGCGTATCTACTCCACCCTCTCCGGCGGGATCAACCCCGCGACGGCGATTTTATTTCCGTTGGTTCCGGGGGGAGGTGCCCGTCCTCGCCCCAGCCGAATTGCTATTCCGCAGGTTTCAAGACAGAATTAGGACGTGGCCGAAGAACGCGAGATCGCGGAAGCCGGACGCCCGTCCATCTTCCCGCCCAAGCCCTACCTGCTCGTGGGCAACCCCACATCGCACGGCGGAAAGGCCGCGTTGCGCATCGATGAGGCCGGAAGGCTCATGGACGAGTTCGGGCTCGCCCACGAGTTCCGCTCCACACTGCCGGGCGGGGGCACGGTGGAGATGGTGCGCCGGGCCGTGCTCGAGGAGGGCTACCGCACGGTCGTGTACCTGGGCGGCGACGGCACGTTCAGCGAGGTGGCCAAGGGCATCTGCGCGTCCGGCATCCCGGGCAAGATCCGCATCGGCATGCTGCCGTCGGGCACGGCCAACGACCAGGGCAAGTCGTTCGGCATCTCGTCCGCGGCGAAGGACCTGCGGCGCAACGTGGAGATCATCGCGAAGAACCACGTCACGCAGCTCGACGTGGGCGAGATCTGCGTCTTCTCGGACGCGGGCGTGGTCATGCGGCGCGACCTCTTCTTCGACTCGGTGGGGTGGGGGCTCTCGGCCGCCATCCTGGCCTTCCGCAACCGCGAGCTCGAGATGGTGCGCA
>JAQTNF010000051.1 GCA_028713995.1 Deltaproteobacteria bacterium
CCACACTCAAGCGCGACGTCTTCCTCTTCCCCCCGCTCCTCCTCGACAAAGTCGGACCCCTGCCTCAAACCCTCGGCCCACACTTGCCCTCCCTCAAGGTGGGTCACGATGTCCTGGCTCATTACCGGACGCGGACCCGACCACCTGATACGTCAGGGGCAACGAGGTTTCTTCGTCTTTCTTGATGAAGGATCGGGGGCGGGTCAGCGGCCGGTCCGGGCCGGTTGCCCTTCCAGGATCCGCGCGATGTCGGCGCGGCCGCCTCTGCGCGCGTAGTCCAAGGCCGTCTCGCCTTGCGCGTCGCGCGCCTTCGTGCTTGCGCCGGCTGCGAGCAGCATGCGGACCATCTCGGGCGAGCCGGCCTCGCTCGCGGCCATGAGGACCGTCCGGCCGGTATGATCCGGCTGGTCGACGTCGGCGCCGTACGCGAGGAGCGCGGCCACGATGCCGCGATCCCCCATCCCCACGGCGGAGAGGAGAACATACCCGCGATTCGGGTCCGCGCCGCGCTCGAGGAGCAACCGCACCATGTCCGCGTCCCGCCGGAACACGGCCCAGCCGAGGGCCGTCTCGCCGTGGCGGTTCGCTGCGTCGGGGCTCGCGCCCAGGGAGAGGAGAGCACGGGCGACCCGGTCGTGGCGGTGGAAAACCGCCAGGGGCAGCGGCGGCCAGCCGCCGAGGTTCCACACGAGGATCGAAAGCAGCACCGCGAGCGAAGCGGCGCCCGACACGGCCGCCACGCGCATGCCCGCGCGCCCGATCATATCCCGGGATCGCAGCCGGACGACGAGCAGCCCGGCCAACGGGGACAGGACCACCAGCGCCAGGCACAACAGGAGCGACGTGCCGAATCCCGTCATGGTGCGGCCGAGATGGAGCCCGATCACGAGACCGAGAAGCAGGAAGAGCCCCAGCAGGACAGCGATGAGGCCGCCCCCACCGGCGGCCAGGAACCCGCGTCCTGCGGCCATCCGGGCGAGCATCGGTCTTGCGCGCCAGACCAGCACCGCACCCCACAGCACCAACGCGGCGAGCGCGGCGACGAGCGGGTGCAGGTTGGCGAGGAAATCGAGCACCCGTCACGCCGGGCGCAGGGGGGCCTCTTCGAGGCTCTGGGCCCGCGCCTCCTCGCGCAGGTGGATGGCGTTCTCGAGCAGCATGGCGTCGCCCATCATGCGGCGCAGGTTCTCCTCGTAGCGCCGGTACACGAACGTGTACGGCACGAGCAGGGCGAAGAGCAGGGCCTCGGCCACGGCGAGCGGCACGAACATCTCGGGCGCCGCGGCGAGGGCGGGCAGCAGGATCACGAACGCGAGGCCCGCGAGCGCGAACGCGCCGAAGTGCATGCGGCGCTCCTCCCGGTAATAGTCGAGCCGCCTGTCGTGGAGGCGCGAGAGGGCGCGCAGGTCGTCCTCGGAGAAGGCTGAGAGATCGCCCATGCCGTCGCGGGCGAGCTTCTCGTACTCGACGAGCAGTCTGGCCTTTTCGGCCGGCTGCCCGCCCGGGAACACGAGCCCCCGGCTATCCACGGCGTTCCTCCATGCCACCACGATGCGGCACGGGCGCGCGGGTTTCAAGCATTCAGTTGTTCTGTGGACGCTTTCTGTCTATGCCAGTGAAACAAGGAGCTGTCATGAACACGAAATCCCCGCGACCGCTGCACCCGGCCTACCGCTGGCTGGTGCTGGTCATCATGAGCCTCATCTGCTTCGCGCAGTACTACATCTACGACTCCATCACGCCGCTCGGGCCCCTCATCAAGTCCGAGCTCGGCTTTACGGGTTCGGAGTACGGGCTCCTGTTCTCAGCCTACTCGGTGGCCAACGTGTTCCTCTTCATGCTGCTCATCGCGGGCGTGCTGGTCGACAAGCTGGGGCTCAAGATCTCGGGCATCCTGTACGGGTTCCTGTGCTTCCTGGGCGCCACGCTCACGGCCGTGGGCTCGTGGAAGGGCCTGCCCGGGCTGCTCGGCGGCGGTTACGACTGGCTGCGCACGGCGTTCCTGCCCGAGTGGAGCCCGGAGCTCAAGATCATGCTGCTCGGCCGCATGATCTACGGCGTGGGCGCGGAAGCCATCCTGGTGGTCAACAACAAGGTGCTGGCGCGCTGGTTCACGGGCAAGGAGCTGGCCTTTGCCTACGGCATGAACCTGACCATCATGCGGCTCGGCACGTTCCTGGCGCTCAACGTGCAGGCGCCGGCCGCGGGCTGGTTCGGTTTGCGCGGCTCCCTGTGGTTCGCGGCGGCCATCATGGGCGTGGGGTTCTCGTCGTACTTCGTGTACCTGCTCCTCGAGCGCCTCGCACGCGGACGCCTGGGGGCGCCGGGCGTGATCGAGAGCGGTGGCGTAGCCCCGGAGGAGAAGTTCGTGCTGCGCTCGGCGTTCTCGTTCGATTCCTCGTTCTGGTTCATCTCGCTCCTGTGCGTCACGTTCTACTCGGCGGTCTTCCCGTTCCAGTCATACGCGCCCGACATCCTGGTGCAGAAGTTCGGCTACTCGGTCAACGCGGCCGGGCATGTGGCCTCGGCCCTCATCTTCGGCACCATGATCTTCACGCCGCTGCTCGGCCTGTACGTGGATCGCAAGGGCAAGCGCGCCACCATGATGATCGCGGGCGCGCTGCTGCTCATCCCGTGCCACGTGCTCATCGGCTACACGCACTTCCCGCCCATCGTGCCGATCTTCTTCGTGGGCGTGGCGCTCTCGCTCGTGCCGGCCGCGCTGTGGGCCGCCATCCCCATGATGGTGCCCGAGAACCGCCTGGGCACGGCCTTCGGCGTGGTGGGCTACGTGCAGAACGTGGGGCTCATGCTGTTCCCGTTCCTGGCGGGCAAGATCGCGGACGCGCACACCGTCGCAGGCGTGGTGGACTACACCTCGACCATGCTCATGTTCGCGGGCCTCGGCGTCGTGGGCTTCGCGTTCTCGGTCCTGCTCAAGTGGGCCGACGGACGGCGCAAGGACGGCGTGTCCATCGAGGCCGTGCTGCGCAAGTAATGCCCGGCGGCCGAGATAACCGTTGCGAAACCAATCGCAGAGCGATACCGTCACACCCCGTGTAGACCCGCAACGAAAGGAAACGTGATGACTTCAAGAACTCTCGCGAAGCTGATGCTGGTCCTGGTGGTCGGTGCTGCTGCGGCGTGCGATTCGATGGACGGCAGTGGCCAGACCCCGGATATTCATTCCCGTGCAAAGGCGTTGACGCCACTGACCTGCGCGCCCTCCATCGACTGCGTGGTCAGCGGCTGGAGCGCATGGAGCGCATGCACGGTGCTTTGCGGCGGCGGCACCCAGGGCCGCACGCGCACGATCGTCACGCCTCCGGCCTGCGGAGGCCTCGCGTGCCCGCCTCTCGTCGAGATCGCCGGCTGCAACCTCCAGGCCTGCCCGCCGGACGCCGGCCCTGACGCGGGCGCGGACGCCGGCGACGCGGCCGTGGACGGCGGCAACACCGACTCGGACTCGGACACCGATACGGGTGACGCGGCCGTTGGGGACGGGGGCCCGGACGCCGGCGACGCATCCGCAGACGGCGACACCGACGCAGACACGGACAGCGACACGGACAGCGACACCGACGGCGATACGGATGGCGACACGGATTCCGACTCTGACTCCGATTCCGATTCCGACACCGATGGCGACACGGACACCGGCACAAATGCGCAGGAGGACGCCGGAAGCGACGGAGGCGACGGGAACGGCAGCTCGGATTGCAGCTGCGAAGCGACCGGCTCCAGCGCGTCGCGATTCGCAATCATCGCGGCCATGATCGACCTGCCATTCTGAAGCCCGCGTCTTTAGCGCGTGGGCGGCCAGGGGGGCGGTATCACAGAGCAGTGGGGCTCGCCCCGGTCGTCCACGCGACAGGTGGGCTCGTCGAGCAGCATGAGGCGGTGCGTGAACACGCCGTATGGAGTGCGCGCCGGATCGTTCGCCTTGAGGCCGTTCCAGGCCGAGATCGTGTGGTACATGACGAGCCGCAGGCCTCCTCCCGACTCCTCCACCCGGGTGTACGCGTCGAGGATGTACGGCCCGTAGCCCGTTCCGTTCGAGCGGAGGGGCGCGGACCAGCCTTTATCCCTGCCCGACGGGCCGCGCGCACCCGGGAAGGCGAGGGGCGCCGTGCGGTAGCGCACCAGACCGCCTTGGCTGGCGAGCAGCACGATGGTGTCTTCGCAGCGCTCACGGGCCGCGGCCGGGCACGCGTCCTTGCCCACCAGCCTGGCCGAGATCTCGCTGAAGCCGGCCTCGGCTCCGGCCTTGCCGCCCTCGGGCACGCCCGCGTCGATGATCGGCGTGGCGTCGGCCTCGTTCCTCGACCAGCTCTCGGCGTGGGTCGCGGGATCTGCGCGGTAGTAGAACGCCGCGAGGTCCGAAAGGCGCAGGAGCCCGAGGAACAGGCGTCCCTTGCGGTACGTTTCGCCCGTGCCGATGAGGAGGAGCGCGTCGCCCGTGAGCCCGAGGGCCTTGTCGCACAAGGGGCTCGTGGGCTCGGCGCGGCACGCGGCCTCGCGCTGTGCGGCCCTGACGAGCACCGGCGCCACCTGGATGAAGCGGTCGCGGGAGAACGGGCGATCCCGCACGAGGCGGAAGCGGAAGCCGTCCGCGGACACGGCCAGCCATGACGCCTCCTGCGCGCGCGCGATGGACGTGCCGTACCAGAGGATCACGGCGTCCGTGTCGTGAGGGCCCGCGACCGCGCCCGGCACGAGCGAGGCGGGCATGCGCACGGCCGCGACGCCGGTGGGCACGTTGAACCTGCCGAGGCATGGGGCCCGGCTGCCGAATTCGCTCATGGGACATTGGGGCAGCGGGTCCTCGCCGTTGATGCCCGGGATGACGAGCGGCACGAAGCCCTGCCTCCCCTGCCCCGTCTCCTCCACGGCCACGCTCGCGGACACGCCGTCGTCGGGATCGCGATCGGCCGGTTCGGCCACCAGGATGGCGTCGTTGCAAGAAAGAAGCGGGTGGGACGTGCCGCATCCGGCGCGGGACGGCCGGCCGGCGGAGTCGCCCAGGTAGACGATGGTGCGGCCTTCGGGGCCGAAGCGCACGCTCATGCCGAGATCGGTCGCGGCGAGCAGGTTGTCCGGGCCCGGGTCCGGAAACTCGATCGTCTGGCGGCGGTTCTCGCCCACGAGCCAACGGTCGTGCGCGCAGTACCACAGTCTCTCGTCGTCGCCGCAGCTTCCCGCGACGAGGATGCGGCGCAGGCCCTTGCCCACGGTGTACGCGCTGCCGCGCACGGGCGCTGGCCCGCTCGACAGGGGCACGAGCGCGATTCCCGTGGATGCCGCGCCGAGCCGCCCGCCGTCCCTCGCCACGCCGTAGGACGCGCTTCTGCGCGCCGTGGTCGTGCCGCCCCCCCGCATCACGCACGCCGGGAGGAGCGCAATGATCGCCATGAAGAGGATCGTGATTCGCATTTGTCGATGATAGCGCCCGGGGACGGCGGCCTCAAGCGACGCAAGGGCATCGCGAGGAGTCGCTCAGCGCCCTTAAAGTCCTGGTACTATGGAAGGAGTGAGGATTTACGAAATGGGCATCCTCTTCGCGCTCGCGCTCTTTGCCCTTCTCCCGCTCCCGCCGGGGTACGTGCGTGAGGACGCCTTGCCGTGTCGCTTCGTGGCGCCCGAGCGCAACGCCGGGATCGCGCAGGAGCTCGCGCCGGTCTGCCGCGACCAGGTGCCGCGCATCTACCGCCAGCTCGGCCTCGTGCGCAAAGCCGCCCAGATGCCCCACGTGGAGGTGCGCGTGGTGGCTGATCCGATCGACATGCACGCCGTCGGCCCCCGAGGCGCCCTGCCACCCGGATGGTCCGGCGCCGTGGCCTACCCGGATCTCGACCTCGTCATCCTCTCGCTGCACCACGGCAGCGGCGCCCCGACGTCCGACCTCCCGGCCACGCTCCTGCACGAGGTGTCCCACGTGGCTTTGCGCAAGGCCTTGAAGGGCGCGGACGTCCCACGCTGGCTGACCGAGGGCGTGGCCATCGCGCAATCGGAGCCCCTGTCCGTGCGCCGCTACTGGCTGCTGACGCTCGCGAGCCACGGCGACGCGCTCCTGCCCTTGAGCCGCATGGACCGGCGCTACCCCACCAACGAGACGCAGGTGGAGCTCGCCTATGCCGAGGCCGCGGACTTCACGGCGTTCCTTCTCGGGAGGGGCGGCTGGCCGAGAATCCGCGCGCTCGCGGGCAAGGTCGCCGCGGGCCGGCCCTTCGGGGACGCGGTCCACGATCTTTACGGCCGCGACGTGAAGGAGCTCGAGCGCGACTGGCGGCGTGCCCTGGCCGAGCGCGTGGGGCTCGTGCCGTTGCTCACCGGCACGGGCATGATCTGGGGGCTGATGGTCGTCCTGTTCGTGGCCGCCTACGTGGCGGTGCAGCACAGACGCAAGCGCAGGCTCCGCGAGATGGAGCAGGAAGAATCCGCCGTTCTCGCGATCGTCACGCCGCGTCCGGTCCCGAAGCGTCCGGTGCCCATGCCACCAATGCTTCGCGGGCCGGTCAGGACCAAGATCCTGGTCGACGGGAAGTACCACACGCTGCACTGATTCCAGACGCTCAAGGATCCTGTCGCTGTGTTTCAATGGAGAGCGTCCGGCCGTCCGATACGGCGCGCACGGCGCCGTCGCGATCCGTGCGCAGGATTGCCACGTGGCGCGACGCCATGAGCCCCAGCACCTCGCGATGGGGAAAGCCGAAGCGGTTCCACGCGCCCACGCTCGCGATCGCGACGCGCGGCGACGCGGCGTCGAGGAACCGCGCGCCGGACGACGTGCGGCTGCCGTGGTGCGCGAGCTTGACGAGATCCGCGCGGCCGAGCGCGCCGCCGCGGACGAGACGATCCTCCTGTCCGGATTCGATGTCGCCAGGAAGCAGGATCCTCACGCCTTTGTGGCGCAGCGCGAGCACGATCGAGTTGTCGTTGAACGTGAGGCCGGGGTCGAAGCCATTCTTGTCCTTGCACGGATGGAGCACCTCCACGGTCACGCCCTGCACCGAATGCGCGCCGCAGATCCTCGGCGTGCGCTCCACGATCGCGCCTTGCGACCGCGCGACCGCGAGCAGGCGCTCGTAGGCGGGCCCCGCCCCCTCGGCCTGCCCCTGGCCGTTGTCCCAGATCCGCGTCGTGTCCACCGCCGATATCACCGCGGCGGCCCCTCCCACGTGGTCCGAATCCGGGTGGCTGAGCACGAACGCGTCGAGGCGCCGCACGCCGAGCGCCCGGAGAACCGGCACCACGACCCTCTCGCCCACATCGAACTCACCTTGGGGCGTGCCGCCGGCGTCAACGAGCCAGTGCGCGCCGCCCGGAAACGTGACGAGGGTCGCGTCGCCCTCACCCACGTCGAGGAAGTCGAGCGTCAGCCTGCCGGGCGGGAAGGGCGGCGCGGACGAGGCGAGGGCCACGGCCAGGCAGAGGGCCGCCCCGGCGCAGGCGAGCGCGGCGGGACGGCGCAGGCGGCCGAGCCACAGCAGGGTCGCGAGCGACAGGAGCCCCAGCGCCGCGACGGCGGGAGGCGCGGGATCGTCGATGGTGCACGGGAGAGCGGCCAGGCCACCGAGAAATCGGTCGAGCGCCGCGATGAGCGGTTCGGCGGGCCGGGCCACGAGAGCGGCCACGCCCGGCGCGATGCCGGCCAGGATGGTCACGACCAGGAGGTAGGGCATGAGCACGAACGACGAGTACGGCACGGCAACGAGGTTCGCGGGAAGCGTGACGAGCGAGAAGGAGCCGAAGTGATAGAGCACGATGGGAGTCGTGGCCGCCGAGGCCGCCAGCGTGGCGACGGCGAGGAGGCGAAGCGCGCGCAAGGCGCTACGGGTGAGCCGCAGACCCGCGGACGGGGGCTTTGCCGGGGCCGGGTGCGCGTCGCCCGGATCCGGGCGTCCGGCGGGGAGGAGGAGGCCGAGCACCGCGGCGAAGGAGAGCTGGAAGCCGGGATCGAGCAGCACCGAGGGGTCGTGGACCGCGAGCCCGGCGGCGGCCAGGGCGATGGCCTCGGACGCATTGCCGCGCCTTCCGAGCGCGCGGGCGGCGAGCAGGGTCACGGACATCACGCACGCCCTCGCGATGGGCGGCTCGAAGCCCGTGAGCAGCGCGAACGCCAGGGTCGCCGGAATCGAGACCGCAGCCGCGATGCGCCCGACGTCCATGCGGTCGGAGATTCGCCTCACCCGTAGGAGTGCGAAACGCAGCGCGCCGTAGACCACGAGCACGACGAGGCCCAGGTTCATGCCGCTCACGGCCAGGAGGTGTGCCGTGCCCGTACGGCGGAAATGCTCGCGCACCTTGGGATCAAGGGCCGCGTCCTCGCCCAGTGTGAGCGCCCGGGCCAGGCCGGCCTCGACCGGACCGGCGGCCGATATCCAGAAGGCCGAGAGGCTTTCGCGGGCCGCATCAAAGACGTGGATCGGATTCGCGCGCGCGGATTCCACGCGGGCGAGGGAACCGGCTCGCGCGAGCCTGGCGAACACGGCGCCGCCGTCCGAGGACCGTGACGGCAGGCCCGGGTTGCGGCGGATCGGCAGGGGCCGGATCTCCGCCCGGAGCCGGACGAGGTCACCGCGGCGCGCGTCCGGCCTCTCGATCGGCGAGGCGGCGACGAACAACGTGCCCCCGGCGGGCATCAGTCGGATCGGCCCCGGCGAGCCGAGACAGGCGGTCGCGGCCGCGATCCCGATTTCGAAGCGGACATCCTCCCCGACCCGGATCGGATGGGATGCGACCCGCCCCTGCACGACGCGTTCGCAAGGACGCCCACCGGGCGGATCGCGAGGGATGACCCGTTCCTCATCGGGACGCGCCCAGCCGAGGGCCAGCGCCGCGCCGAGCACCGAGGACGCCGCGAGCCTCCGGTTCGCGAGCGCCGCGATCGAGACGCCGATCCCAAAGGTCGCCGCCGCGAGCGCGGCCCACCACGGCGCGGGCAGAAGAAGCCCCATGCCGACGCCGGCCAGATAGGTGAGAGCCAGGGCGGCGAGCACGCTCATCCAAGGACACCATGACAAAAGGCGTGCCATCCATGAACACCCGTCGCTGGCCTTGTTCGCCGTCGACCGCGGCGGTGGATCGCGGCGAAGCGGCGCTCCGACGGGCTCGCCGCCGCAAGAGGTTCGCTTGCGCACGCAGGGCAGTTCGTCTACTATCCCTGCGCGATGAAGAGCGCCCTCCCGCTTGCATTGGTCGCTTTCACCGGGGTTGCGGGCTGCATGCCGGACACCTCGGGCATCGATCCGCCACTCGACCGGCTCATCTACCCGACAGGCCTCGCCATGACCAAGGGCGACGGTCACATACTTGTCGCCAATTCCGATTTCGATCTCGAGTACAACGCGGGCACGCTCGTGGCCATCGACCTCGGGCAGACGTTCGGTCCGGACGGCGGCGTCACCTCGGACGGCGAGGTGAGCGGCGACGGCAACGAGTACTACGTCCACCCCAAGATCGACGCCGAAGAGAGCATCCGCATCGGCGCCTTCGCGAGCGATCTCAAGCTGACGCCGGCAAAGGACCGTGCGCTTGTTCCCGTGCGGGGCGAGCGCGCCATCATCGTGGTCGACGTGGACGACACAAAGAACGGGGATCTGCTTTCGTGCGGCGAGGACACGGAGCGGCGCTGCGACGCCGCCCATCGGGTCGAGAGCAACGATCAGCATACGCTGCCCATCGAACCGTACGAGGTGGCGGCCCTCGATTTCCGCGAGCCCAACGGCGAGACCACGACCCTCGGCTTCGCCACCCACCTCGCCGGCGGGGAGATCTCACTGTTCGTCCTGCGCGACGGGTCCTCGCGTAGCAGGTTCAAGGCCGAGCTCATCGACGTCGTCGGTCCGGTGGTGCCGAGCGCGAGCGGCATCGCCGTGAACCCGGAGAACAACGACATCTTCGTGTCCGGCCGCGCCGATCCGGTCTCGCGCGTCGCCGTGCTGCGCGTGCTCACCGACTCACAGAACGGGTGGTACGCGCGCAGCCCGTTCTTCGGCCAGACGAACGAGATCACCGTGGGCGCCGACATTTACGGCGGCACGGACGCCCGCGGGCTCGCGGTGGCGCCGTCCGGAAAACGCGCCTTCGTGGTCTTGAGGTCGCCGGCGGCCCTGGCCGAGCTCGACGCCGAGAGCTACAAGTTTCTCGACATGACCACCGTGGGCGCCGAGCCGTCGATCGCGGCGGTCTACGAGGAGTCGGCTCCGGGGTCGACGCCCTACGTGTTCGTCCTTTGCTTCCTCACGGATCAGGTCTTCATCATCGACCCGGATCTGATGATGGTCGTGGCGGTCAGGCACGTGGGCCGCGGCCCGCACGCCATCGCCTTCGATCACACACGGCGCCTCGCGTACGTGGCGAACTTCCGTGAGTCCACCTTGAGCGTCATCCACGCGACGGAGCCGTTCGATCACCTGCGGGACGCGAAGGGCCGCGTCGTGAAGATCGGCGTCCCGCACCTCCCCAAGGGCCATGGCTGAGTCGCGCACCGGCATGATCCTCGCTCTCGCCGCGCTCGTTGCCGCGTGCGACCAGAACACGGACAAGACGGCGATCAGCCAGTTCGACCGGCCGCAGGACCTGGCGCTCGTGTGCTACCGAAATACGACCGGCAAGGTCGAGCCCTTGCCCATGGCTTGCTGCGAGCCGAGCGGCGGCGGCGCCGAGGGCTATTGCGGCGGCGGAGGCATCCCCGAGGCGCGCATCCTGGCGTTCGTCACGCAGACGACCCCGGGCGAGGTCGCGGTGGTCGACGTGGCCGACCAGTCCATCATCGATGAGGACGTGCGCATTCCCTTCAACAGCTTCGTTCCCGTCGGCGGCCAGCCGACCGACATCGCCGCATCCTGGGACGGCTCCAGGGTCTTCACGGCCAACTACGAGACAGAGGACCTTTCCGTGATTGAGGTTGGAAAGTCCTACGGGCCCACCATCGTGCCGGCCACCTCCATCGACGTGGGTGGCCCGGCGGCGAGGCTCGTCATCGCGCAGGCGCCGTCCATCAGGGATCGGTTCGCATTCGTCACGCAGCCCTCGCTCGGCCGCCTCGCCGTGGTGGCGCTCGATCCGGCCGACTGCCCCGCCGCAGGCGAAGAGACGCCGGGATGCCTGCTCGGATACCTGCGTCTCGACCGGGCCACCGCCATCGAGCACGCGCCGGTCGATCCTGCGCCCGAAGGCATCCGCCCATGGGCCATCGTCGCGTCGAAGGTGTCGCCGAGCATCTACGTCGGCGGGTTCGACGGCGGCTACGTGGCCGAAATCGACAGCGAGATCCTGGCGAACGAGGCGCTCGGCCTCACCGAGCCTGGGCCGCTCTCGGAGGGCAGCGTGGTGCGACGCCTCGAGCTCCTCGGCGACTCGGGCAGCTACACCACTCGCTCCATCGCCGTGGAGCCCGACCTCGAGCGTTTCCTGTACGCGGTCGAGAACGAGAAGGGCGGCGTGATCGTCGTGGACCTCTTGACTGGAACGCTCCTCGAGGTGAACGAGGACAATCCCCTGGCCAAGGATCTCTACAGCATCGAGCTGCCCGGACGCGCGCGCGCCGTGACGATGGTGCGCCTCGGGGAGACGGGCGCACCCGAGCCGCTCACGTTCGACGGGACGTTCGCCGTGGTCTCGACCACCGCGGCCAGCATCTACGTCATCGATGTGGACGACCGGAATGCGGTCACGCCGTATCCGCACGCGCTGCGCTCTTCGACGGACTTCACAAAGACGTCCCCCTCCCTGGCGGACGAGCCCGTGCTCACGGTCGACAATGGGACCGTCTCGGGCGCCGCGGCGGCCACCTACGCCTCCTTCGAGACCGATGGGGTCGACGCAGGGAACGCCGACGGCGGGCCGGGCGAGTGCGGCGACGGGGGCGTGGCGTACAACCCAAAGCCGTCCTACGGCGTGAGGCTCAAGTGCGATCCCCGCCAGACGAGCAACGAGGACTGGACCCTCGCGTGGCAGGGCCAGATCGGGCTCGGGGGCGCCGCGGTCATCAACTATTCCTCGTTGAGCGCGGACGGCAGATCCGTGCTCCTCGTGGACGAAACAAAGGATTTCTGCGCGGGCGGCCTGCTCGGGAGGGCGCGCGGCGACACGTACGGCGGCTTCCCCGGCCTCGAGGCAGGCGGCGGTTACACGGGGGATTTGCTCGTGATCACGAGCGAGCCCACGCCCGCCGAGGATGCGGACTGCTCCGCGTTCGAGGACAAGACGCTCGTCTATCAGGTCTCGGAGATCGTCGACGCGCACACCGTCCGCATCACCAACGATCAGTTCTCGGCCTCGTCGCACCCTATGCCCATAGTGGAGTGCTTCGGACAGGCGTTCGAGTACGAGATCAAGGCCTTCAGGCACTGGGTGCTGACCGGAAGCTCGACCGGCCACCTGTTCGACGGGCACATGAATGTGGAGGGCCAGTGCGTGCCGGGCCCCCTCGAGGCGAAAGGAAAGACGCAGCGCGTCTTCGAGGGCGTTCCCTTCGAGAGCACCTACATGGCGTTCACGCTCATGGGCGGGGAGAAGGACGGCACCGAGATGTCCTTCGCGTTCACGACCGAGGGCGGATTCGCGCCGCTCGGCTCGATCGTCGGGAACAACATCACAGACATGGAGTTCACGCCCTTGAAGACCCTCCTGCTCGTCGATCAAGCGGCCGAAGGGCTCGTCACGTTCGACTTCCTCGGCGACTTCGTGGTCGTGGGGACGTCGGTCAACTGAGCAATCGGGGCATGCCATGCCCGTTCGCCTCGACGTCATTGTCGCCTCGCGCTTCGCACTGGACGGCGGGGCCATGTTCGGCGTGGTTCCGAGGCCCCTGTGGGAGCGACGCCACCCTCCCGACTCCGCGGGTCGTATCCGGCTCGCGAGCCGCGCGCTGCTCATGCGCTTCGAGGAGACCGGACGCATCGCGGTGATCGACGCCGGGCTCGGAGGCCTGTGGGACGCGCGCGAAAAGGAGCGCCTCGGCATCGAGTCCGAGGAGGACGGCCTCGTTCGTACGCTCGGCGCGCTGGGCGTCAATCCGGAAGACGTCACGGACGCCGTGATCACGCACCTCCATTTCGATCATGCCGGGGGCTGGGTGAGACGGGATTCGGCGGGTCGCCTTCGGCCGGTGTTCCCGCGCGCGATCCATCACGTCCAGCGGGAGCACTGGGAATGGGCCATGCGCCCCGCGGCCCGCGACCGGGCGAGCTTCCTTGCGCGCAGCATCCTGCCGCTCGAGGAGGCCGGCGTCCTCAAGCTCGCGGACGGCAGCGGAGAAATCCTGCCCGGGCTCGAGGTCCGGGTCTCGAAAGGGCACACTTTGGCCATGCAGGTGCCCGTCTTTCGCGGCCGAAGCGGGACGGTCGCGTTCCCGAGCGACCTTTTGCCGACGACGGCGCACGCGGGCGAGGCCTGGGGAATGGCCTACGATCTGCGTCCGCTCGATGTTGCCGCGGAAAAGGCCGCCCTGTTCGCGACGGCCTCCCAAGAGGGCTGGATCCTCGTGCTCGAGCACGATCCCTCGCACGAGGCGTGCACGGTCGCCGTCAGTGGCGAATGGTTCGCCCTCAGCCCCTGCGCTTGTCCGGCAGAGCTCTGAGCGGCAAGGAGAAGCGCCCGGAGAGGATGGCGGCCGTCTCCTCCGTGTCCTTGTCGCCTTCGTCCCTGAGCACCAGCGGCGGCTCCACGGAAAGGCGGCCGGGGCTCCCTATGCGAGCCTCGGCCAGCACCAGATCTGCGCCCGCGCCCGGCTTGGGGTGGACCATGCGCAGGCGGGTGGCTGCGAGACCGGCCGCGCCGAAGGAAGACATGAGATCGTCCAGACGGCGCGCGGGAAAGACCACCGCCAACCGCCCGCGGGAACGGGATGCGAGGCGCGCCGCGGCGCCGATCCAGCCTTCGAGATCGCCCGTGACCTCGCAACAGGCCAATTTCCGTTGCGGGTTCTCGGGCAGGCGCCCGGTTCCCGCCTTTGAGAACGGAGGGTTCGACACGATGAGGTCGTAGGAGCCGGGCCGCAAATCGGGATGGTCTTCGAAGAGGTTCGCCTCGACGACTCGACAGGATCCTTCGAGACCGTTGGCGGCCGCGTTCCTTGCGCACAGAGCCGCGAGCTCCGGCTGAACCTCGATGGCCGTGACCGTGCGCGCCCCGCCCGACGCGAGGAGCCCGAGGCCGATCACCCCGCACCCCGCACCCAGATCGACGGCGCTCGCCGCGGGCTTCGGCCCGTACGCGAACCACGTCAGGAGCGGGGCATCGACCGAGAAGCGGTACCCGCGACGAGGCTGGTGCAGGGTGAGCCGTCCCTCGTAGAGAGCGTCCTTGGTGAACCTTCCTGTGTCGCTGGGATCGACCATGAAAATTGTTGCATCGGCATCCGTCCTCGTGCGTCATATGTCAGGAGGGGCGCGCACGAGAGGACGAAGCGATGGAAAGACGATGCGGCAAAAGGGGTTGGTTGGCAATAGCGGTGGCGGCTCTCGCGTTGGCCGTCGCCGCCCCGGCGGCGGGCAAGGTGGCGGCTGAGAAGAGCGGCGCGTTCTACGACATCATGGTGGAGACCGCGAAGAGCGGCGCACGCAGTACCGCGACCATCGCCGTGACCGGCAAGAACGGGTATCACTGCAACATCCAGTATCCGTGGAAGCTCACCCTCACCGCAGATCCGGCGATCAAGCTCGACAAGACCGTGCTCAGGAAGGCCGACGCCGCCAGGTTCACCGAGCGGTCGGTCGCGTTCCTCGTGTCCTACGAAGCGGGCGCGGGGAAGACCGTGTCGGCGGAGCTCAAGCTCAGCCTGTGCAACGACAAGCAATGCCAGATGGAAACCGTGTCCCTGTCCTGGCCCGCCAAATAGTGACAGAACGGGCGCGTTCCTACTTCTTCGAAAAAAGGTCGAACAGGCCCGAGGCCTCGGTCGATCTCTGGCGCATACGAAGGATGCGGAGCTGTCGGGCCGAGTCGATGTGCTGCGGGTTGATGCGCAGCGCCTCCTCGAAATAGCTGACGGCCCGCTTCGCGTCCTTCTCGCGCAGGTAGAAGTTGCCGAGCAGGTAGGGGAACAACGCGTCGTTGGAGTTGTCCTTGCGCAATCCGACCAGGGTTCGCTCGGTTTTCGCGTTCTCGACGATCGGATCGGCCAGGTAGGCGGCCCAGGCGCGGTATCCCGTATATTGAGGCTTGGGCGAGATCTCCTCGGCCCTCTTCAGGAGCTCGTGCGCGTTCTTGAACTCCCCGCAGCGGAGCAAGGCGAAGCCGTCCTCGAAGAGCACGACATCCTCCTCCTTGTTCCCTTTCTGCGCCGGTCGAGCGGGCAGGACCCGAGCCGTGGCCGCCGCGGGCTCGGCCTCATCGAGCTTCTTCACGTACTGCTCGCGCGCGGTGGGGTCGACGAGCGTCCGGTACGCGGTGTGCAGCCGGATGTACAGCTCCTCGATCTTTTCGTGGACGAGACCGGTGTCGATGCCGACGAGCGTGTCCGGATGGTAGCGGCGCTGCCTCACCTTGAATGCCTGAGTGATCTCGTCGACCGAGGCGTCGCGGGAAACGCCGAGCAGCTTGAAGTAGTCGGCGGTCCTGTACTTGAGGTACTCGGCCATGAGCGCCTTGGCGTGCTCCTCGTGCTTCACGTGGCTCGTCGGCTTGTCCGCACGCGCGGGCGATGCATCCGCCGCCAGCTGGCTGACCATGGTCTTGGGGTTGAGAATGAAGCCCACGTGCTCCATGACGAAGAGGCCGAACAGCGTGCCCCCGACGAGCTTGATGTCCCCGACCTGTCTCGTGATCTCCCCGACCGTAAATCCCCTGCGCACCATCTGGAGGATTCGCGCCTCCTGCGTGGACAGCCCGAGCTGGTCCTCGGCGTAAGGAGAACCGTCCATGGAAAACACGCGACTCGAGTCCACGATGTGGACGCGGCGCTGGATGCGCTCCGGAGACCAGTAGCCCTGGATGCCGTCGAGGATGATCCGACCCGGTTTCATGCGGGCCACGATGATGTCGTCCTTCCAGGAGCTGCCCGCCTCGAAATGGAACGTTCCTTCGAACCAACCGAACGTGGAGATGACCTTGGCCGTCAAGTGGGCCTCGAGCTCCGTGAACAGATCGTGCGGGCCGAGCAAGCCGAGTTTGAGCAGAACCTCCCCGAACTGCCGGCCCGACAGGGTCATCTCATCGAGGGCCCGTTGGTGCTGCTCTTTTGTGAGCCGCCCCTGCCTCATGAGATGCGCGCCGAGCGTCTCCTCTGGGATAGACGACTCCGAGTAGACCGGCCACCCGTTCTGGAAATAGACGCGCTTCTCCGTGGTCCCGGAACAGATGAGGAGGCTGCCCGTGCTCGATTCCACGTACAGGCTGTGCAGCAGCTCCGGAACCGGGAACGAGTCGAGCGTGCCGGAGGCCTCGCGCGGCCTGCGCTCATGACGAACCTTCTTCTCCTCGATCTCGTTTTGCGCCGCGGCCGGGGTCACCGTCCGCGCCGCGAGCGCCGTGCCCTTCTGGCTGATGGCTCCTTCCACGTATTCGAGGACCTTCTGGACCTGGAACGGTTTCTGGAGGAATGAGGCCACGTTCAGGGCCGCCGTCTCCGACTGAAGGTCGCGGGTCTGCAGCACGGCGCTCATCATGATGACCGGGAGGTCCGCGCCGGGCTTGGCCTTGCGCAGACGCTTCAGGACCTCGATTCCGTCCAGGCGGGGCAGGAGGACGTCGAGCAGGATGACGTCCGGCTGCAGCTTGAGCGCCATATCGACCGCCGTGAGGCCGTCGCCCGCCTCGGAGACCTGGTAGCCGTTCCGCTGGAGATAGATCGTAAGGACGCTACGGACATCCTCGTTGTCTTCCACCACCAGGACGGTCCTGCCGTTCGCTTGCTTCGTCACGATACGAATATTAAGATGCTGCCCGTCCAGGAAGCAACGTCGAAAACGAGGTTCGGGGAAAAATCCCGAGCGGAAATGAGGCGAAGATGAGCCCGATGCGATCAACCGCTCTTGTTGCCGCGATCACCACCCTTGCGGTTTCCGCGACCGGCTGCGGTCCGTCCTGCACCGAGGTCATGACGTCCAAGACCGACAAAGAGGTCCTGGCCGGAGACGTGGCGCGCGTGAACGAGTTCGTGGCGAGACGCAAGGCCGCCATGGCCGAGGCCGAAAAGGGCGGTCATGACACTTTCGCCATGGAACGGCTCAAGTTCTCGGTCACGGCCTGTGAGCTCGCCATCCAGGTGGGCTTACGCATCATCAAGCTGTCGCCGACCAATGAGAGCTCCGATCTCTATCGGGAGAACGTCGCGCTCATCAACGAGGTCCGCTGCGGGCTCGACGAGCTGCTCGAGAAGGAGGGCTACCTTTTCAGCGACGGCGCGGGAGACACGATCCAGACGTACCACGCACGGTTCCGCAAGGTCTTTCGCAGCGAAGGGGAATCTTCGGACTTGGAGGTCAAGACCTACTCTTCGCAAGGAATCGCTTCGGGGAGGTCGGGGGGGAGTCAGTCGGCGATCGAGGGCTCGAGCGGGAAGTAGAAGATGGCGCCGATCGCGATGCTCTGGTTCATATTCCAGGTCTGGTCGTTGCTGTCGATATTGCCGTCGGGATAGTCGCCGCCGGACTTGGTCGTGGTGGTCCACTTGTTGTTGGGGTCGTCTTCGTTTTTGCTGCACGGCCTTCCCCCCGTCCCAGTGCATGTCCACTGGGTTCCGGACTGGCCGGCCTCGTCCGTGCCGCCCGCGTTCCACTTGAACGGGGTGAGGCGATACTCGACGTTCACGGCCAGCCACTCGTTGAAGAACGTCATGAAGCCCACACCCGCCGTGAAGGTTCCACCGAACTGGCTGACCCTCTTGGGCTCCAGGATGTTGTCCGGCCACGAGCCGCAGCCGTCCTTCTTACACGCCTGCCGTTCTTCGTACTGAACCGCGCCGCCGCCGAGGAAGATGTACCCGTCGATGGCCATGAAGAGCTTCTCGAATATGGACACCTTGCCGCGCAGCGGGATGAGCGACACCTGCCCCAGGTACATGCCCTTGAGCAGGGCGACCTGCTTCTCGAAATTGCCGGATCCCGTATAGCTCGGGTAGTTGCTCTCGGCCGGTGACGTCGGAGAGCCGCCGATGTCCGTAGACGACGTGATGTGGTCGGTGAGACTTGTCGTCACATTGACGGCGTAGTATCCGACCGCGCCGATCGCCAGCCAGTCGAAAATGTTGAACTCGATGCGGCCGCCGAGCAGGAAGTTGTGCATGTAATCGTTCAAGATGGTGTAGGCGAACTGCGGTCCCACGGAAAACCGCATCTCGCGGTACAACACCAGCTTGCGAACGGCAGGCGCGCCGGCCAGAGGCCCCTCGAGCAGGATCTCCTGCGCGTGAACCCTCTCGGTCGCCAGACAAAGCGCCAAGACCGTCGCTATCGCCAAGGTGTATCGCTTCATGATTACTAGCCCCTTTCGTCCCTCTTGTACGTTGCCTTCTCCGTGCCTCGTCATTTCGGCAACTCGTACTCAAACGTGAACGGGATAAACAGGCTGACGCCGACGTGGAGCATCACGTTGTTGGTGATTTTCGTGTCCGGGCTCATCCAGGGATGAGCCTTGTCGTTCGCTGCTCGATCTTCTGGAGACGCCCACGTTTCGAGGTTCTCAAGCTCCTCCGGGAAGATGTAGTCCCTGAGCTCCAGGTACACGGCCAGGAACCTGGTCAGATAGAGCCGCCCGCCCATTCCCACGTTGAAACAGAACTTCATGGCGAAATCGAAAGTCCGGTACTCGGGGTCGATGACCGGGGTTGGCCGGGTAAGAATGAAGCCGCCACCACCCAGCACCCAGATGTCCCAATGCAGAATCCATTGTTTGAAGAACGCGAACTTTCCATACATGGGAACGTAGGTGAAATTGAGCTGGGCTCCCAGGAAGTACTCGTTGATGGGCACGGTCTGGTGCGTGGCGCGGCTCACGCTGAAATTGAGATCGGTGGTCCCCTCGAGCCAACGGTAGAAGTTGAAGCTCAGGCCCACAGCGAGCACTTCCGTGATGTAGTATGCGGCCGCCAAACTGATGGCTTGGTGTTGGACATAAGGATCGTTGAGAGAGAGCCCGAAAGACGGTTGGAAATCGACCCGGCCGGCGCGCAACGCATAGACCTGCTGCACGGCCCAGATCTCGTCCTTCTTCACGGGCTCGGCCTGGGTGCCTGCCGCAGGTTTCGCCCCGGCCGTCGCCGCTCCCGTGTCCCCGCCCAGGGCACTTGCGACGTCGGCCTCGCTTGTCGTTCCCGCCCCGGCACCGGTGTCCGAATCGGTATCCGTTTCTGCCGGTGCGGCTTCTTCTGCCGGTGCGGCTTCCGCGGCCGGCGCTGCCGCAGGCGTCGGAGCAGCAGATTCGGACTCGGAAAACGACATCGTGTCGCCACCTTCCTGCGCAAGCACGGCAGACGGCAGGAGGACGAGCACAGCCAACGGGACCGCACGCTCGATGATTGCTCTCTTCATCATCTGTTCCCCTCGCGGCGGTCACTTTTTCGCCGCGCGCGTCGATACTAACTGCTGAAAATGATTGATCTTTTCTGCAATGCCGTCATTGGCTTGCCACTATAACACAGGCCCCAAAACGCAATCAATATATTTTATTTCGTTGTTCATTTTGCTTCTTCGCGAAGGAAGAGCGCCTCGACGAAATCCTCGACCTCGAACTCCCTGAGGTCGTCCTTGGCCTCGCCGATCCCGACATAGCGAACCGGGATGCCGTGCTCGTGGCAAATCCCGATGATCACGCCGCCCTTGGCGGTGCCGTCAAGCTTGGTGAGCACCAGCCCGTTCACGTCCACCGCCTCCTTGAACATCGCAACCTGCTGCAGCGCGTTCTGGCCGGTCGTCGCATCGAGCACGAGGAGCACCTGGTGCGGCGCGGCCTCATGGGCTTTGGTCATCACCCGTCGCACTTTCTTGATCTCCTCCATGAGCGGAACCTTGGTGTGCAGGCGTCCGGCCGTGTCCGCAATGACCACGTCCACTCCGGTCTCCTTTGCCTGTTTGATGGCATCGAAAACGACCGAAGAGGGATCGCTTCCTTCCTTGGCCTTGACCACCTCCGCGTTCGCCCGCCGCCCCCAGATCTCGAGCTGGTTCACTGCAGCCGCGCGGAACGTGTCGCCTGCCGCGAGCACCACCTTCAGACCTTGGTCGGTGAATTTCGTCGCCAGCTTTCCGATCGTCGTTGTCTTGCCGACGCCGTTCACGCCCACGACCATGATTGTGTAGGGCCTATCGGATTTGACGTTGATCTCCGGAGCGTCGACGGACAATATTTTCTTCACCTCGCCGCGCAGGAGACCGAACGCCGCATCCGAATCCCCAAGCTCGTGTCGATCGAGGGCGCCGCGCATGAGGCCCACCAGTCGGTCGGTTGTCCTTGCGCCCACGTCGGCGGTGAGGAGTGTCTCCTCGAGTTGGCCGAGCAGGCCCGGATCGAGCTCTTTTTTCTCCTGGAACAGGGCGCCGATCTTCGCGATGAAGCCCCCGCGCGTGGGAGCGAGCCCCTGCCTGAGCCTTTGCAGCTTGCGCTCCCTGCGTTCGGCCTTGAGCTCCTCGGCCGCCGCCTTCTCGGCCGCATCTTCGGACCGCACGCCGGGGGCGGCCTCTCCCTTGGGCTCTTCCTTCGCGGGCGGCTCCTTCGCGGCCTCCTTCGAAACCTCCTGGGCCGGAGCCGCGGCTGAAGCGGGCGCCTTTTCAGCAGGTTGGGCCTCCTCCTTGCGTTCGGGCGCGACCGTCGGCTCCTCGGTTTTCTTGCGGCGCCTCGCGAAGAAGGCCACCGCAACCGCGACGGCGACGGCCACGATGACGAGAACCACAGTCGTGCTCATCTCATGCCTCCGGCGAACAACGTGCTGACATTACAGCACTTTCGGCCTTTGATCACGGGCTGGATCACTGATGCTATTTGCACCTGCGAACAGCGAAAAGTCAATACCATAGGCCGCGTTCACTGCGAGGTTGAGAAGGTTTCGCCCGCGCGTGAGTTTTTTACATGGACGGATCGTCTCAAAATGAGGGAACCTCTACTTTGACTCTGAGGAGAGCCGAACATGCGAATCGGGACCAAGGGACTCACGATGGCGTGGACAGGGCTGTTCACCGTCCTCCTGCTCGCCCGTGGGGTTGCGGCGGACGCGCGCACCGATTTTCTCCTCGACATGCTCGAGAACGGCGGCAACTACCGCCTCAAGGTCCAGGCCGCGACGACCCTGGGCAAGATCCGATGCAAGGAGGCCGTTCCGGCTCTGACTGCGGCCCTCCGGGATCGCGACGAGCTGGTGGTGATCGCGGTGGCCACTGCCCTCGGCCAGATCGGGGATCCGTCCGTGATCGGCGCCATGGAGAAGGCGCTCGCGACCACGCCGTCCGGAGCCGCGGCGTCGCAGCTCAAGGCGACGTTGCGGGTCCTCAAGGCGCTCGTCCCCGACGCGACGCCCGAAGACGACTCCGGCGCCACACCGCGGTTCCTCGTGCGCATCGACGCCATGGGCAACTCGTCCGGCGTCGCCGACGGGGAGCTGACGGCGCGGATGCGGACGCTCGTCGACCAGATGGTGCGCAAGCAGGCGGGCGCGTTGGTGCAGGAGACCGCCGCGTCCGCGGCCGAGGTCAAGACCCGGCTGAAAAGGGGCAAGCTCGAGGGATACATCCTCTCGGGCGCGCTCCTGCGCATGGAGCAGGTGTCCGGGCAGCTCGTGGTGAAAATCAGTCTCAACGTTTTTACGAATCCCGATTACAATTTGCTCATGATGCCGACCATGGAAGGCGCGGTCCCGCTGCCGGAATCGCCATCCTCGAAGGAGGCCGAGCGCGAGACGCAGGACCGGGCGCTCAAGGCCGTCGTGGAAGGACTGGTGGACAGCGTGTTCAAGGCGCTGCGCCGGCGGGACGGGGAATAGGCGGCGGGTGGAAGCGCCGGCCGCGAAGAAAGGGACGATGATGGAAGCAACGGCGAACAAGAGCGACAGCGCGCAGCCCGCGCAGCGCAAGATGAGGAACTACCTTCTCGACAAACGCTTCCAGCTTATGTGGGTGCTCAGGGTGGCGCTCGCGACGGCCGTCATCGTGACCGTGATGGGCTACTTCCTCTATAAGACGGTGGCCGAGGCGAACGAACAGTTGCTGGCCCAGGTGATGGGGGATCCCATCCTGACGGATGGCGCGCGCAACGCCTTCCAGCAGCGTGCGCAAAGCGACAATATCTGGACCGTCTCGATGCTGGTTTGCGGATTGGCTGGCCTGATATTGCTGCTCAGCCTCATCACGATCATCGTCACGCACAAGATCGCCGGCCCCGTGTACAAGATGAAGAAGCTCTTCCAGACCGTCGATGGCGCGCATCTCCAGATGTGGGCCCGACTGAGGAAGGGGGATGAGCTCCAGGATGTCTTCAAGGAGTTCGACGACATGATCCGACGCCTCCGGGAGCATCGCCGTGCCGACGTGCAGGAGCTCAAGACGATCCAGGAGCTCGTCGCCGAAGCCCCGCAGGCCGGCGAGGCCGTCGCACGACTCGAGAAGCTCGCCGCGGGCTTCTCGGACAGCATCAAAATGGAGGATTAGCCCCGCCTTGTTTCTACACGGAGGCCTACGATGAGACTCGCAACCTGGGAATTGGGAATGACGGCGGTGCTCGCAGCCTTGGCCGCGCTTGCACCGGCCTGCGGCAGCGGCTCGGCATCGGGCGACGACGCGGGCACGGACACCGGAACCGGCACGACCGACGGGGACACGGACTCGGACAGCGACACGGACTCGGACTCGGATGGCGACACGGACTCGGACTCGGACTCGGATGGCGACACGGACTCGGACTCGGACTCGGATGGCGGCACGGACTCGGACTCGGACGCGGATGGCGGCACGGACTCGGACTCGGATGGCGGCACGGACACGGACACGGACTCGGGCACGGACACGGGCTTCGATTTCGATGGCGCGTACGCCTGGCACGCGTTCTGGGGGCTCGACGACGTCGACAACGCCACGGGCGTGGCCGCGGCCGCGGATGGCAGCCTGTACGTGGTCGGAACGAGCACGAAGAGCTGGACAGGGCCGACCGCGCAAGCGCCCCTGCACGCCCACAGCGGCGGCCAGGATATCTTCGTGCTCAAGCTCACGTCGGGCGGCGACTACGTATGGCACGCGTTCTACGGCTCGAGCGGAGTCGATATGGGCTCTGGCGTCGCCGTGGATGCGGGCGGCAACGCGTACATGGTCGGCACGAGCATGGGGGCGTGGAACGGGCCTTCGGGCGAGCCGCCGGTGGAGCCTTACAGCGGGGGCGACGGCAACGCGGTGGTGCTCAAGTTGACGAGCGCGGGCGCGTACGTCTGGCACACGTTCCGCGGCCCCGCGGCCATGGCCTCCGCCGAGGGCTGGGGAGTCGCGCTCGAACCGGGCGGCGGCCTGCTCGTGGCGGGGGCGAGCAACGATGCGCTCACGGGCTCGTGCGGGGCCACGTTGGGCGCGGCCTCGGGCGGGTGGGACGTATTCGTCGCGCGGCTCGGCGGTGACGGCGCGTGCGAGTGGATCGCCACCTACGGTTCGACGGGTGAGGACAAGGGGCACGGGATCGGGCCGGGCAAGGACGGCAGCGTGTACGTCACGGGCCACGCAGGGGGCACGTGGACCGGCCCGTCCGGTCAGGCGCCTCTGCACGCGTTCACCTCGGGTGACGGCGACCTGTTCGTGCTCAAGCTCTCGGCCGCGGGCGCGTACGCGTGGCACACCTTCCTGGGATCGAGCGCCGACGATTCGGGTACGGACATCGCGACGAGCGCGGCGGGGGTCTTCGTCACCGGCGACAGCACCGGAACGTGGAACGGACCCTCGGATGAGGCGCCCCTGCGGGCCCATTCCGGCTCGTACGACCCCTTCGTGCTCAAGCTGACCGGCAGCGGGCAGTACGTGTGGCACACCTTCTGCGGCGACACGGGCAGCGACAGGGGCATGGGCATCGCGGTCGACGCCGGCGGGCACGCGCTCGTCACCGGCCGCAGCGGCAGCTTCACCGGCCCCACCGGCGAGGCGCCGCTCCACGCCCACAGCGGCGGAGCCGACATCTTCGTGCTGGCCCTCGCGAACGACGGCGCGTACGACTGGCACACCTTCTACGGCTCCTCCGACGTGGAGTACGGGGCGGACCTGGCCATCGACGGCACGGGGCACATCATCGTGGTCGGCGCGGGCAGCGCCACCTGGAACGGGCCGCTCGGCGAGGCGCCGCTCCACGCGTACGGCGGCGGCGCGAGCAACGCGGTGATCGCGAAGCTGGGGCCGTAGACTCCCGCCAGAAGGCCGGCACAGGACAAACATGGTCACACGCCGCGGCCTGCCCGCGGCCCACCCGCGGCCCGGTCGGTTGCGATTCCGGTGAAGGAGCGATAGTTTCGGAGGGCGCGCGAGGAGGCGTCAGAGTGGTTCCTTGTCGCAAATGCGGGACCTCGAACCCCGAGTCGAACGGCTTCTGCCGCAAGTGCGGCGCCGCGCTGCTCGTGTCCACGGCCATGGTCAAGGCCCAGAAGAAGCCCATGACCCTGCCGATGCGCGGCCTGCGCTGGCGTTGGGTGGCCCTCGGCGCGCTCGCCATGCTGGGCCTGTCCGGCATCCTGGTGGGCGCGGTCGTGGCCGTGGGCGTCCTGGTCTTCGAGGCGCGCCTCGAGGCCGGCGTTTCGGGGGGCCCGCTCGGCTTGCCCGTGGCGGCGGCAATCGCGTTCCTCGTCGCGTTCGGTCTCGGCGGTGTGTACGTGGCGCGCCTGTCCCGGGGCCGCACGATCGCGGAGCCGTTCATCGCCGCTCTCATCGTGATGGGCCTGTTCGCCGCGATCGGAGCCGCGCTGAGCCCGGATCTGGTCTTCGTCGCGGCCGTTCTCGCAGTGCCGTGCTCGGTGCTGGCCGCGCTCGGCGGCTGGTTCGGCGAGCTGTTCGAGAAGGGAGGTGACGCGTGAGGTTGCGCTTGTTGTCCGCCCTGGTCGCGGCCGCCCTGAGCCCGCCGGTCCTCGCGAGCGCGCAGCCGCAGGACGCAGGGCCCGACACCGGCGCCGGCGCGACGGAAGAGCTCGCACCGGCCGTGACGTGGACCGAGGAGCCGACCGAGGCGGTCTTGAGCGGCACGTGGGCCGCGCCCGAGGAGGACGGCCGCGTACCCGGGCCCAAATACGCCCTGCAGAAAATCGAGATAAAGGGCAACGACAAGACCATGCGCTCGGTGATCTCACGTTACGTGGAGATCGAACCGGGCGAGGTGTTCGCCGCGGACGACCCGCGCCTCGTCCGGGCGCGCTACCGAATGCTGGCCTCGGGTCTGTTCTACGACGTGCAGCTCTACCTCAAGCGCGGCGACAAGCGCGGCTGGGTCGTGCTCGTCGTGGACGTGAAGGAGCGCAACACGATCGTGGTGCAGGATATCATGGCCGGCTTCTCCGAGATCACGCCCTACGGCAGCCTGGACGTGGCCGACAGGTCGTTCCTCGGCTCCGGGATCAGCGTGTCCGCCGCCGTGGTGGCCGCCGCGGACCAGTACGGTTACCGGTTGCGCTTCAACGACAGCCACTTCCTCGATTCGGACTTCGGCCTGCACTTCGAGGGGCTGTACGCCCACGCCCGCGACTACTTCGGCAGGGAGCACATCCAGGTCGAGTCGTCGACCGGCGACAGCACGCGGGATTATGCCATCCTGCGCTACGATCGGGCCGGCGGACGCCTGGGCACGGGCTACACCATGCTCGGCGACAACTTCTTCTCCCTCGACTACCGCTTCGAGATCATCAACGCCGACGTGCCCGTGGCCGGCTCCAACTACTCCTTCGGCGAGACGCGGCCCATCGAGTTCGGACACCTCCTGCCCGGCCACTCAATCCTCTCGGCCCTCTCCTTCGGCGTGTTGCGCGACACGCGCGACAGCACGGTTCTCCCCTCGGAGGGCGCGCGCACAGCGTTCGACGTGGAACTCTCCACCGAGGTGCTCGGTTCGGATTACGAGTACTCCAAGTTCACGTTGGCCTACGACCATCACTTCCCGCTCCGGTCGGGCCACTCCATCAAGCTCCATCTCTTCGCAGGGCTCATCATGGGCGACGCGCCCTTCTTCGACCAGTTCTTCGTGGGCGACTTCTCGGCGTTCGTCCCCGCGCGCGTGCTCGAGATGAACTTCTCGCACCTGGCGCCGAGCGTGCTCGGCACCACCATCAAGGAGATGCGCTACGAGGATCTCGCCGGCAGCATCGGGCTCGAGTACTCGCTGCCCTTCTACCGCGGCCAGGGGTTCTTCTACGCGGTCAACGGCTTCGTGGGGCTGGGCGTCTTCGCCCTGTGCTCGCGCGAGGACCTGCGCACCGATCCCAAGGGATACACGGGCTTCCAGGTGGTGCCCATGGATCTGACGGCCGACCTGGGCGTCCGGGTCGACACCGAGATCGGGCTGTTCGTGTTCTCGTTCGCCAACCTGGTGCGCCTCATCCCGGACATCGGCGAGGAGATGGCCGAGTGAGCCGACGGCGAAATCTCGCGGCACGTGCGCTCGCGGCGCTCCTCGTCGCCTGCCTCGCGCCGAGGCCGGCCGCCGCCGACGATCCGCCCCTGCGGACCCTGGGCATCGGCGTTTCAGACGCGGGCCTGCGCGCCACGTTCGGGTTCCGCGACGTGTTCAGCCCGTCCATCCGCGACAGGCTGCGCTCCGGGCTGCCCACGCGCATCGTGCTGCAGATCAGCCTGGAGCGCGAGGGCAAGGGCAAGCCCGTGGCCTACTTCGCCCAGACCTCCCAGATCGTTTACGACCTGTGGGAGGAGGCGTTCTACGTCGCGATCGAGGACGAACGGGGCCGCCGCCGCGCCAGGGCCGAAAGTCTCGAGAGGGCCTTGGACCTCGCCGGCGTGCTGCGGCGCGTCAAGGTGGCGAGCCTCGCGGGGCTCGAGCCCGGCAACTACCGGCTGCGCGTCCTCGCCGAGGTCAACCCGGTGTCGGCCGAGATGGTCGAGAACATCCGGCGCTGGCTGGCGCGGCCCGAGGGCGCGGGCAGCGGGAGCGGCCAGGGCAACTTCTTCGGCTCGTTCGTCGGCATCTTCGTCGATCGCAACATCGGCGAGGCCGACAAGAGCGTGGTGTTCATCTCCCAGTGGTTCGAGATCAAGGCCTCTCCATGACGCGCCGCCTCGACGTCAAGATCGTGCTCATGCTCGTCGTCACGGTGCTCGCGCCGCTCGGCGTGTCCGTGTTCCTCGTGGCGCGCGCCCTCGACAGCTCGCTCGGGCTCGGCGTGAACCGGGCCATCGCGACGCACATGCAGCAGGGGCTGGAGCTCTACAGGCTCTACATCGAGGGCGTACGCAGCGGCTTCGAGACGCGCCTCGGGCGCAGCGCCGACTCGCACGAGCTGGCGGAGGCCGCCGCCGCGCCGGATGAGACCACCGTCCGCGGCGCGCTCGAACGCTTCGTGGCCTCGGATCCGAGCCTCGTCTCCGTGCGCCTTGCGGCTCCGGAGGGCGGGGCCGTGGAGGTGGAGGCCGTGCGGATGCCGGGCCAGGGGCGCAGGCGCACGCTCTCCCTCGAACGCGCCGTGGCGCTCGGCCCCTACACCTCCATCGAGGCCGTCTTCGGCGCGGACGCGGGCGTTTTCGAGGCGTACGAGAAGGCGGGCCAGGAGTTCGACACGTACAAGGCCCTCGTCAAGGGCCCGCCCGGCTACCTGCACAACCGGTTCGTGGCCGTCTACGGGATCATCCTGGCGGTCGCCATGGCCTTGAGCATCGTCCTCGGCGTGTTCTCGGCCCGCCGCATGGCGCGTCGCATCCACAGGCTGGCGGCGGCCACGGCCGCGGTCGCGGGCGGCGATCTGTCGGTGCGCGTCGATCCCGGGCCGCGCGACGAGGTGGGCGAGCTGGTCGAGTCGTTCAACGGCATGGTGGGCGAGCTCGAGGTGAGCCGCACGCGCATCGAGTACCTGCAGAAGATCTCGGCATGGCAGGACATGGCGCGCAGGCTGGCCCACGAGATCAAGAACCCGCTCACGCCGATCCACCTGGCGGCGCAGCAGCTCAAGGAGAAGTACGACGGCTCAAACCCCGCCTTCGCGCGCCTGCTCAACCAGTCGACGCAGGTCATCGAGGAGGAGGTGGCCACCCTCCAGCGGCTCACCTCGGCGTTCTCGGCCTTCGCGAAGCTCCCGGAGGTGAGGCCCGAGGTGGTCTCGCTCGGGGAGTTCCTCGAGGAGTGCGAGGCGTCGCTCGCGCACTTCTCGGCCGAGGGCGGCGTGCGCATGGCGTGGAGCAGGCCGGAGCGGCCCGTGTACGCGCTCCTCGATCGCATGATGATGAAGCGCGTGATCGACAACCTCGTGCGCAACGCGGCCGAGGCGCTCAAGGAGAGCCATGTCCCGTCGCCCACAATCACGGTCTCGGCGGAGCGGCGCGGCGGCAAGCGGCCCGAGGTGGAGATCAGGGTGGCGGACAACGGCCCGGGCATCCGGCCCGAGCACCACCCGTCCATCTTCGATCCCTACTTCACCACCAAGAGCGAGGGCACGGGCCTCGGCCTCGCCATCTGCAAGAAGATCGTGTTCGAGCACGGCGGCCGCATCTGGCTCGACGACGGGCCGCGCGAGGGCGCCACGTTCGTCATCGTGCTCCCGTCGCCGGGAGCGAAGAAGGGCGGAAAGGACGGCTGATGGTGGCCGGCAACGCGAGACCGGAAGGCCGCGCGGGCCTCGGACGCACGCTCGCCATCGCGGCGCTGGTCGTGGTCGCGGTGTGGGTCGGTTCCAATCTGTTTCGGGGCCGCACGCTGCCCGCAGGCGCCGCGGCCCCGGCTTTCGAGGTGCAGCTCGCCGACGGCTCGGGGCGCACGGTGTCGCTCGCGGACCTCTCGGGACAGGTGGTCGTGCTCGACTTCTGGGCCACCACGTGCCCGCCGTGCCTGCGCCAGATGGAAGGCCTCGAGACCCTGCACCGCCGCCTGAAGGAACGCGGCGTGGCCGTCCTGGGCGTGAGCGTGGGCGGTGAGGGCGCGGATGACATCGCCGCGTTCGCGAAGCGCAGGAACGTGGGTTACCCCATGGCCGTGGACGACGGCGCTGCGGCGCAGGCGTACCGGGTGGCCGCGCTGCCCACGCTCTACGTCATCGGCCGCGACGGGAGGATCGTGAACGGCGAGGTGGGCTATGCGCCGCCCGAGGCGATCGAGGAGCAGGTCGGCAAAGCCCTGGGAAAAAAGTGAATTCCTGTGGACGAAATCGAGTCCGTTTGGAAGGATCGTGGGCTAGGAGGAGCGCCTTGAGAGAGACCCGCACGGCCATCGTTTTCTTCGCCGCCTTCGTGGCCGCGGCCTCCCAGGTGCGGGCCGAGCCGCCACAGGTGCCGCGTCTCGCGGACATGCTCATGAACGCCGAGGGCTACCGGGTGCGCACGCAGGCGGCCTATTCGCTCGGCGCGTTCACGGGCCCGGAGGTCGAGGACGCGCTCCTGTCGGCTCTCATGGATCCCCACGAGGCGGTGCGCGTGGCGGCCCTCGTTTCGCTCGCAAAGGCCGGCGGCGCGGGCGTCATCCCGCTCCTGCGGGGCTCGGACGACCCCAACCCCGTCGTCAAGGAGCAGCTCAGGCACACGCTCGTGCTTCTCGAGGAGCGCTTCCCCGAAGCCCGCCTGCCCGCCGACTGGTCCCGCATCTCGACGGTCGTGGAGACCGTCGGCCTGCGCGACGACAGCTCATCAGGGCGCTCCGACCTCCCGGCCGTGTTCGAACGCCTGCTTGCGCGCCAGCTCAGGATGCAGGAGCGGCTGGCCGTGGCCGAGGCGCCGCGCGGCCTCGACCAGATGGGCGACGTCATCTCGCGCTACAAGCTGCGCGCCCTGTTCGTCATGGGCGCCGTGACGCAGGTGGTGAGGCGCAGGTCCGGCGGCGACGTGGTGTGGGACGTGACCGTGTCGCTCACGATCATGAGCCATCCGAGCAAGGCCCTTCGCGCCATGGTGACCGGCAAGGCGTCGGTGTCGCGGGCCGCGAAGGGACACACTCCCGACGAGGATCGCGACATGCAGGACCGCGCCCTCGAGGACGCCATCCGCAGCGCGGTCGAGAGCCTCGCCGCCAAGATCCGGGAAATCTGACTTGCCCCCAATCTCGAC
>JAQTNF010000052.1:0-8193 GCA_028713995.1 Deltaproteobacteria bacterium
CATGGACGTGTCCGAGGGATCGCATGCGATCGGCAAGGACCCCGTGTCCGTGTCGCCGTCCGTATCCGTGTCCGTATCGGAATCCGTATCCGTGTCGCTGTCCGCGTCGGTGTCCGTGTCGCCGTCGGTATCCCCGCCGCCCTGCCCGGAGTCGTCGACCTGCAGATCATAGACGCCGAGGCCAAAGAACCAGGGCTCGACCGTGATGCTCGCGCCCTGGGCGGCCATCACCTGATCTCTGCCAAAGCACGACAGCCGCTCCATGAAACGCGGTGCCGACGCGCGTCGCAGGTCCACCACATCCACGCCGTCGAAGATGTTTCGAACGTACATGATTTGACCGGACAGGCGCGTGTCCGCCACCCAGCCATGCGGCGCGTATTGTCCGATCCGCTTCACCACGCCGTCCGACCTGACGCTGTGTATCACCACGCCTTTCATGAGCCCGCTCGCGAGAAGCATGTCCCCGCCCGAGGACACGTCCGTGACCACGTCGCCGATGCAGATGGAATCCACCCAGGCTGGCGCGTGCGCATCCTGCACGTCCACCACCTGCACGCCGAACAGCCCGGCGCCGAGGTACACGCGATCTCCGATCTTTGCGATGGAGTCCGGCATGCCGAGCACCCACTCCGTCGACAGCATCGTGGGCTGCGCGGGAACGCTCACGTCGACGACCACGAGCCCCTGGAAGAAGTCGGCCACGTACGCGAAGTTTCCTTCCACCACGACGTCCACCGCGCCGTTCATCGCGAGCTGGCCGACCTGCGTCACGCTGTCGCCGCTCCGCTCAAACACCCGCAACCTGCCCCAGTCCGCGACGTAGATCGTGTCGCCCTTCACCGCGAACCTCGCGCCCGGCAGCGACGGCAGCAGGCCGAGCAGGCCGCCCCTGACCACGGGACGCGCCGCGACCTCGTACGCCGCCATCGCGCCCAGCGGCGGCGCTCCGGACGGAACCGTAACGGCCACGTTCCACGTCTCCCCGGGTCTCACGTGCAAGGTGAGCAGGCCGTTCTCGTTTGTCTGGCGCACGCCCGAGGTCTCGGAGACCGCGGCGAGCCCCAGAGCGTTGCTCGGCGAGGTCACGGACAACTGGACCAGCTCTCCGTCGCGCTCCGTGCGATCCCTGGGAACGAGCTCCATCCAGGTCGGCCGTCCGGCCTGGTACGTCCCCGTCACCACGGGGCCGCCCACGCGCAGCTCGGTCGGGACCGTCACGCCGGCCAGCGACCAGCCCGCCATGTCGCCCTCGATGGACAGGCCCCAGACGTGATCCATCGGAACCTCGCCGTTCGCGTCCCATCCACCCACGAGGTGCAGCTCGCCGTTGGGTCCCCAGATGAGCTTGGCCCCGGCGCGTCCACCCGGTCCGCCGGTCTGCCCGAGCTCGAGTTGCGTCCAACTGCGCGACGCCACGTTGAACGCCCACAGATCGGAGAAGAATCCTACGGTGGGTCCGCCGCTTCCGCCGTACAGGACGATGCTGCCGGAGCGGGCGTCGTAGCCCACGGCCGGGTTTTGCCTCGGCGACGGCCCTCCCGTGCCTTGGAAGTCCGTGAGGACAGGCCCCTGGCCCGTGAGGGCGAGCACTTGCAGCTTCGTGACCCCGGTGTCGCCGGACACCACCACCGCGCGGCCCGTGGCGCCGTCCACGGCCACGCCTGCCTGGGCGAGGCTCACCGCGAAGTCGACGCCTCCCGGAGCCGAAGGCCAGGTGTTCACCCACGTCCGGGTCTTGAGATCCAGGGCCCACAGGTGATTCAGCTCGCTGCCGTACGCCGCGGCCCCGATGACGAAGAGCTGCATGTTGTTGCGGTCGTAGACCAGCTTGGGCCGGTTGGCCGCCACCGTGCCTCCGACGCCGATGGGCGAGAAGGCTCCGCACGGCTCCCAGCTCTTCTGCACCCACACGCCGGTCGCAGGGCTGCCCGAGGCCGTGGTGCCGCCCATAACGAGCGTGGCGGAGAAAGAGGATGGCGGAGGCGTACCGGCAGTCAGAACGTACCCGAAGTATTCGCTCGCCTGCTCTTCGGTCAGGGAGATGGTGGTGAGGCCGTACCCGCTGACCGGGAAGCCCCCGGAGTTTCCGCTGATCGGCTGACGCAGCGCCTTCTGCCGGACCTGGCCGCTGTTCTGGTCGATGAAGTTGATCTTGCCTCGCAGCACGCCACCGACGATCCCGGTGCCGCTCACGAACCCCTGTTCCGGATCCACGGGCCCCCAGCGGTCCATCATCGAGGAGGGGTCGAACTTCATGCAGCCGTTGCCGCCCACGCCCACCACGCTGCCGAAACCGGCCCAGGGATCCGTGGGGAAACCAGGAAAGAATATCGAGCTGCAATTCTCTTCCAATACGACCACGCCCGTGTTCCCGATTTCCAGCTCGCTCACGGGTTTCTCGTCCGTCACGCCCTGGTCCATGCCGCTGTGCCATTGTTGCCACCAGTATGGTCTGTCATCCAATGGATCAGCAGGATTATTATCGGGAGCGGGATCGTCGCTGAAGGCATTGGATATTCCAACACCGAGCCGCATCTTGGTCGTGTGGCCCAGGTACCACTTCTGGTGGTCGGGCTGGTCATCGCTCTTCTGCCCGGTCGGCAGCTCGTCCGGATCCGGCTCGAACTGGCCCCAGTACTTCCACGACAACGTCTTGCTCGTGGCCGGCCTGAACGTCATGTCGATCTTCTGGCAGCCGTCGTACCCGTCGCTTGGTCCCTCGTTCCACGAGGGTTGGGCGATCCATATCCCCGCGATCTTCTCCATATAGATCCACGGCCACGAGGTCTGCGGGGCGCATGCCGGCGTGATTCTCACGTTGGCGTACTTTGCGCCGGGCCTGTTGGCCATGGTCCGGAAGCCGGGGTATCTGGGGCGGTTGTATGCATTTATTTCTCTGCTTACCGCGTCCAATTGATACTGTACCGGATCTGTTTTCCATCCTCTCTCACTAGGCTTGGTGCAGAATTCGCTGCCCGCGAAACACTCTGTTTCTCCCTCTCCCGGGCACGAACACGCGCCTATCGTCGTGCCGAGCTTCTGCTCCCAGAAGCCGGTCACATCGAACTTCAGGTTCTGGGCGGCGTGGAGCACCCTCTTGGTCACCGTGCACAAGCCGGTGCAGTCCTGGCACCTGTTTTGAATTTCTTCCGCTGAAAGCCTTCTGAACCCCGTCTCGGTTTCTTCCACGATCAGGTAGCCCGTGGATACGTCCTTGATTCCCCAAAAGATTGGCGGATTCCCCGATACCTCCGTGTGGAAATCGTCATCATAGCGTTGATCCAGGTAGCTCACCCAGGTGTCCCTGTTCCAGCTCCTCTCCAACGCGCTGATCCAGTCGTTCTCCTGCCGCATGTTCTCGATGTCGAACCACATGGTGCACTGGTCGCCGACGCCGTCGTGGTTCGAGTCCAACTGGAACCTCGGCGGTTGATTCCCATTATAGAAATCAATCTTCTCCGGGTATCCGTTCTTATACCATCTCTCGTATCCATTTCCCTTCTTCGCCGAATCGCATGACATATGCGTGCTTCCGTTTCCAGAATTAGTGTTCCCCCAATTCTGCGTCCAGCACCATCTCGTGATATTGTTTCCGAGCTTCACCGGCGGATATTCGTCAACCCTCCTGATGCTCCAGCTCAAAGCGTCCGTTTGGTCCTTGTCTATTCCATCTTCCACTTTCCTCATATATCGGGCACAATTATCTACCTTGCAGATGTCCGGATTTAAAGAGGCATAGAGTTGATCCTCTAGATTGGTTCCTCTCATTTCATTTGGTACAATATATTCATCGCCTTCTTTATTCATCATGCCATATTGGAACCATGCTTGCTCCACCCCGTTTTGAGTGATGAACCACGCCGCGTCTACTCCTCCGTAATATCTCCAAACGTCCACCAGGTTCTTCAGACAGGCCGTGAATCCCCACTCCAGGCTGTAGTCATCACTCCATACGTATCCATATTCCGCGGGTTCCTTTGCCTCCGTCCAGAGGTCCGTTCTCTTCACTATCTGCCCTATCGGCGTCCCCTGCTTCGCTTGAGCATAAGCGTTAACGTATTGCTCCATGAGATAATGGTTGTTCCAGGTATCCGCGAAGGTTTCTTTTCCGGCCGGCTTGAGGTATCCTTCTCCCGGGTCCGCCACACCGTCTCCAAAGCCGTTCGCGTTCAACAACTCTGGTTGCCAATCCATTCTCCCATACTTGTGGGTATAGTTGAACAGATCACATACATTGTCCTCGTCGCCATCTACAGCCAACGTCCATACGAACGGAGCGCAATCGCCTTCCGGAAGCATTTCCTGCACCTTCGGCGGCTGTCCGGGCGGTCTCCCCATCGTTATTGTCACATCATAATCGTCCGGCTCCGGATACATCAAGGCCGCGTTATCGCCATCTACGTCCATGTCGCAGAGGTCTCCCCCCGCGTTCGTCTTGTTTATCGATTTATCATCGGCGCAATCGGGTGATATTGCACCGCTTGAATCGATATAGAGGTCTGCCGGACAAACGTTGTACTCGCCGTCCCCGTCAAGGTCTATTTGGTCTCTCCAGTCAATCTTTCCGTCCGGTTTTCTGTCCTTGCCGGGTTTGCTATATGTCCCGGGGCAATAATCGCACGCGTCTCCGATGTCGTCTTGGTCCCGGTCCTCCTGCCAGGGATTGAAATGATGCGGGCAGTTGTCGCAGGCGTCTCCAACGCCGTCGCAATCGTAGTCCTCCTGCCTGGGGTTGTAGACACTGGGACAGTTGTCCCACATTATCAACGGACCTTCCCCTGCCTTGATTTTATCCCATTCTGCCCAGTCAGTGGGAACCTCGGTGCAGTTCAAAGGTATTGAGACTCCGTTTACCTGCTTGGTCCGCCACGGAGGCTCATCCCAATTCCCGCTCATCTTCGCGTTTGCGTCCAGGTTAATGTCGTCGCTCGTATCGTCTTTGCCAACCTCGTTAGGTTGGCCTGACGTCTGTCTTTGGGCCAAGCTCGTTTCTGGGATAAACCCGTCGTCATCTATGTCCAAGTCATCCATAAGATATGTAATCCAGTCCTTTTCCGCATACATCGATGTGAAGCAGTTCCCGAGTTCACATGTCATAAGAAAGCCATTCAATAGCGCTGTTGGGCATGCCCCAAGCGAACAAATAAATTTATCGAAGTAGTCAGTGAAACCCAAGCATGCACAACAAACAGGGTTAGACAGAGGCGTTAAAGGGAAACATGTCGAATGAATAGTAGCATCTATTGCCCCGAGACAACCAGAGTTCATAAAACCCGTACCACTTACCAGGCCCAGATACTTGATCGTTCCGTCTATGTTGTCGTGATCGGGACCACTACAATAGTTCATTGATCCATTGTGGGATAATGAGAAGCTTGGACCACCGGAGTCACCCGTTTCGAAGGTTGTAACGAAGTTCTCCCACAGACGACCGGTCCCGCAGGTGTCGGAATGGGGTCCTGCACAGAAATAGTCCTCTGCTCCGCAACAAGAACCCGATGGATGGAGGAATGTCATCATCTCCCCTGACAAACCATCTCCAGGTTCTTTCATCGTTCCGCGAAGGTGACCACCACCTTTCTGTTCATATCCTGCCGTAAAATAGTAACTACCCGATCCGTAGGTAAAATGGTCGATATTGTCTCCGGTAGAATAGTCCCCGTCCCCAGGAAAGAACGAAGCAGTGGCCCAGTTGTCAGAATTGGGCTTATGGAGGACGCCCCGCACACTACTGTCGAAGAAGGAGCAATATCCGTAGATGGTGCACGTTTCACCGGGTGGACATGGCGGTTGTCCGGTCCCACACATATTGTCCTCCCTGAAGATATTTGCCGTACAGAACCCAAACGGTGTGCATCGTCGATTCCCCGGACAAGGATTGTTACTATTGCATGGAGTCGTTATGTCATAGGAAATGAATTGCTCATTTCGTCGATGTTGAAGGACGAGAAGCGCAATATCGTCGTGGCCGTCGCTACATTTATGGCCGTCATTCATGACGTCTTTAAGTTTATCGAAACCTTCCTTTCTGCCGGACGTTCCGATGTCCATATCTGTATTGACGAAATACGCTGTCGCTCTTTGAGAGAAAACGGGAGTATCCGAACTATATGGTTCTGCAAAGTAGCTAATCGTAATCGTGCTTTGACTGCTGATATTAGGATCGGGGTCATGAATGGACGGCCAATCATATACATCGTACAATTGACAATTTGTGTCAGAATTAGCGTAACAACAATCCGTTGCGGTATCCGTATCTTCGCAACAACCATCCAAACAGGGGCAAGTTAGTTCACAAGGAACAAGGGAACTCGGGGAACAGCAAGCATCATCATAACACCCTGCAACGTTAGGGCAGTGGTCTGATTCTTTGTGATAATCCTCTCCAATATTTAGAAGGAAACAGTGCGCTGCGGTAACAATGAAACGCTCGCCAATGAGTAGTCCGGTACAATGACCTTGTGCGCTTTGACCAATAATGTCAACGTCATTCCCATTGTGGCCTGTATCGGGAAAGTTGATGGTAACCCTAACCACTGAACGGCCAAGCGCGTTCGGGCTTTGGTAGAAACAGTCCTCCTTCTTGCATGTCCCGTTGGCAACGCAACTATCCCAGGAAATGAGCTTCTGATATTCTCCCTCTTCCTCCCTCTGGTCGAAAATCGCGAGTCCGAGGGAGGGAACGAGAAACATCGCGAAGAACACGGCGATCGAGAGGGACAACGATAGAGATTTCATGACAATCCTCCCTTTTGTCGTCTTCAGTTGCTGAAGACTGTTGGAAATGGCTGATCGGCATTCGCCGGTTCTGGCCAACACGCTACTTCCCTCCGTCCGGACCCGCGTCCGGAGCCGGCACCACGTGCCCGTCCTTGTCCACGAACTTGCCCTTGAGCAGATCGCAAAGGATCACGCTGTCGCCCCACGCGCCCACGTTGTTGAACGCCATCCAGTGGCTCCAGATCGACGCGCCGTAGTTGTGGTCCAGCGGCGAGACCACGCGGATCACGCGCGTGTCCCGGTCCACGATCCTCACCTCGCCGAGCGAGCTGTCGAACCAGCGCGCGCCAGAGGCCTGGGAATCCACGTATGCGATGACGTGGCCGTCGTAGTCCAGGTTCCCTTGGTCGAATGGATCCGTCACGATCGCTTCTTTGGCATTGGTTTCCATGTTCCAGATGTAGATGTCGCAATCGTTCGTGACATTGTTCTTGCACAGCCCCATGACGAGCTCGTGGGTGTCGTGGTTGAACGCCATATTGAAGGCGCCATATTGTTCGGGGCTCACGCTCTGCGCGCCTAGGGACGGGTTCTGGATGTCGTACTTGTACAGGTAGCCGCTATTGGTTAGCCAAGCCACCCATCTTGCCCCGTCGAAAGCATATCCAGTCGGCGACCCCGCGGTCGGGTCTATGATGGTTTGTTTGTGAGTAGGCACATTCACTATCTTTAAGCCCGTGGGCCCGCTTATCCCGCCATCTTCTTTGTCACCAAAAAGATAAACAGCGAGGTCATTCCCTGCAATAGGTTCGCCAGAGGCACTAGCATTGTTATTAAATGTAACTTGTTCTTCCTTGGTTTTTCCTATTACGATCTGAAAGATCTCCCTAGTGTAGGCGTCGCCAAGATCCATCTCCCGTGCAAAGTAAATTTGGTTTTGGAATACAGCCGGGGTATCAATCATCAATGGAGATGCCTGTCTCAGAACCTCGGTTTGTTTTCCAGTCGAAAGTTGCCGGGCCACCAAAACATATTGGTTCGGCTGTTTTGAGTAATCCATCCACCTCCACACGAGGTAGTCGTCATCTATCGAACGAAAAGCCGTCCAACCACTCATGACAGAAGTCATCGGCTCAATGACCTCGCACCCCGGGGGAAGAGGCTGCGGACCGGTGTCCGTGTCCCCATCTGAGTCCGAATCGGAATCAGAGTCGGAATCAGAGTCCGAGTCGGCGTCCGTGTCTGTGTCGTTGTCCGAGTCCGCGTCGGCGTCCGAGTCGGAGTCGGCATCCGAGCCCGTGCCCGAGTCCTTGCCGCTGTCCTTGGCCTTGCCGTTGCCGGAGCAGCCCGAGCAGCCGGCAAGAAGCGCGAGCAGCGACGTGAGCACTAGAAACATCAGGTGGTTCTTCATCGATTCACCTCTGGACCGCGCCCACAAGGGGCGCGGCAACGATGCGCTTCGCGCAAGCC
>JAQTNF010000052.1:8293-24233 GCA_028713995.1 Deltaproteobacteria bacterium
ACGCGAGGTTGAACTGCCCGACCTTGCCGGAATACATCTGCTGCGCGCCCAGGGACGGGTTCTGGATGTCGTACTTGTACAGGTAGCCATTGTTGAGCCAAGCCACCCATCTTGTCCCGTCGAAAGCGAAGCCGCTGGATGCTAAGGTGGCAAGAACTATAACCGTTTGCTCGTGGGTGGAAACGTCTACGAATTTCAGCCCCTCCTGACCCTCTCCACCGCCATCAGCTTTGTCTATGAAATGGTCGACCACATACTCACTGCCCGCGATAGGTTCAGCAGACGAACTTGTACCACTATTTATGGTCACCTGTGTCTCTGTCTTTGTTCCAATATCTATTTTGAATATTTCCCTCGTGTACCATTCATTTAAAGAAAGTTTCCTTGAGAAGAAGACATGACTGTTAAAAACGGCAGGAGTTTCAATAGCGGCGGGGTATTTGCTACGTAATATTTCAGACTGGACACCAGTTGACAGTTTTCGGGCAACAAGGACGGCCTCATCAGGATCCTTGGATGAATCTATCCAGCTCCACACCAAATAATCGTCGTCTATGGACCGATAGGCCATCCATCCAAGCATGACGGAAGTCATCGGCTCGACCTTCTCACACCCCGGGGGAAGAGGCTGCGGACCGGTGTCCGTGTCCCCATCTGAGTCCGAATCGGAATCAGAGTCGGAATCAGAGTCCGAGTCGGCGTCCGTGTCTGTGTCGTTGTCCGAGTCCGCGTCGGCGTCCGAGTCGGCATCGGAATCTGTGCCTGCGTCCTTGCCGCTGTCCTTGGCCTTGCCGTTTCCTGAGCAGCCCGAGCAGCCGGAAACGAGCCCCAGAAGAACGGCGAGGGTCAGAATGAAAAAGATGTGTCTCATCAGGGTTTCTCCTGCCGGGCCTTTTCGAGGTCCTCGATGCTGCGCTCGATGAGCGCCTTCTTGCGCTGCAAGGCCGCGCGCGTCTTCTCGTCCGCGGCGGCGCTCATCTCGGACTCGACGCGGCGCAGGGCGTCTTGCGCCACACCGAGCGCTTCGCTCGGCTCGGTGATCTGCTTGGCGCCATCGCGCAAACGGCTCGCCACGGTCCTGGGGCCGGTCTTCGGGTTCGCGTCCCGAGCCACCTGTGCGCGTTCTTCGGACTCCGCGGCCTTGGCCGGGGCGCGCAGATGCGCGCGCCAGACCGCGATTCCTCCCACGAGCAACGCGCAGGCAACACACACGATGATCAGCTTTCCTTTGCCTGACATGAAGCGATTCCCCTTCTTTGCTTTAGGTGCCTCGATAGAGCAAAAGTGGCGGGCAAAAAAATGCGAGTCAATGGAAAAGAAAATTTGTCAGGATCCTGACAGGGAATGTCCATAAATAACGGTAAAATCCATCACAGGTGAAGAAAGGAACCGCCTCGTCGCGCGGCCTCGCAATCCGAATCCTGACCGAGCTCGCTGATTTAGAATAGCAGGTCGAACAGGAACGCGACGAGGGCGAAGGAGCGCGGCGCGCGCCCGACCGAGGTGCAGCCACATGCGGATGAAGACTTGCTCCCGTTGCCTGAGTCCGCTCCCGCGTCGAGGTCGCCCGTGTCCGTGTCCTGCGCCGTGCCGGTGTCCGTATCGGTGTCCGTGCCCGCGTCGGCCACCGGCTTGGACAGCCCGAGCGCGGCGCGCACCGTGCGGCTGACCCCGTTCTCTCCCACCACGAAGACGTTTTCGTACACGGTGCCCAGGCCGCCGTCGTAGGCCGACTCATCGAACGTGAGCGTCAGATCCACTCCCGCGTCGCCCGTGAGCCCGCCGTCGGCCGGCGCAACGGACAGCCACGGAGCGTCTTCGCCCAGCTCCACCCGGAACGGGAGAGCCGCGGTCCCGGAGGTGCGCGTCAGGGTGACGACGCGCGTCGCGGTCTTGTCGGAGCCGAGCTTGAGCGTGACCTTGACGAACGCGGTGGACACGGCGAAAGAGCCTGCGACGGCGCTCACGTCGACCGTGGCCCAGGCCGTGTCCGATCCGGCGAACTCGGCCTCGCCCCGCTTGATCTCGAAGAAGCCCTGGTCGCCCCACGTCGCGCCCCAACTGTTCTTGGCGTACCAGCTGTCGTTCGCGTCGTTCCAGCCGATGATGACCACCTCGTGGCCGCCCTGCTCGGTCGCCGACGGCGTCTTGGCGTACACGCCGCTCTGGTAGGCCATGAAGTCCGAGTAGACGATCATCGACGTGGCGAGCGGCCCGTTCGCGAGCGCCGCCTTCACCTGCTCGACCGTGGGCGGCACATGCGGGTGTCCCGTGTGCGGCACCACGTAGTCCCAGCCCGTGAGCGGAACGCGCCGCTCGGCGATGTCGGCGCACGCGTCCGTGCAGACGCCGTCCGTGGCCGTGTACGGGTGGCACGCTTCGTCCGGAACGCCGCCGTTGTCCACGAGGCCGCGGAACGCCCGCCGCGCGGTGCCGCCCTCGGCGCAGCTGATGGCCCCGCACGAGAGCAGGTTCTGCTCCGAGAGGTCGAGGTCCAGGTCCGGATCGCCGAACGTCACGTTGGCCATGCCCTCCACCACGCCGATGGCGGCAAAGACCGTGCACGAGCCGCACTGCCCCTGGTTCGTGATGGGCGTGGTCCAATCCTCGCCGTTCACGTCCCTCCACGTGAACACGGGATCCTCGGGCGCGAATGCGACGGCCCGCGCCGGGGGGGGCGGTCTCCTCGCCGGCTGCCCCGGGAACAGCTCTCGCTCCTCGCGCATCTGCGCGAGCGGGATCAGCATGGCGCCGCGTTGCTCGGGCGAAAGAAGCGTCATGGAGGTCTCGCCCGCGGTCCAGGCGAGCCCGTTGGCCTTGATCTCGGCACGCACCCTGGCGATCTCGTCGCGGCTCGCATCAGCGCTCACCGCGGTTGCCGCCAGAACGATCGCCGCCGCCGTCACCAGCGATTGGAGTCGCATTGTCATCGCGATCCTCCTGGCGCCGCGACGTTGGAAAGTCCCAACTCATAGAGCACGCGCGAGGCCTTGTGGACCTTGTCGGCCAGGAAGAGGGCGTAGCGGATGTCGAGGCAGATGCTGCGCTGCTTGCCTGCGAGGAACTGCCAGTCGCTCAGGATGGACTCGGGCGTGCCGTCGAAGAGCAGGCCCACGAGCCGGCCCTGCCGGTCGAGCACGGGCGAGCCCGAGTTGCCGCCCGTGGTGTCGGTTGTGCTCGTGAAGTCCACGGGCACGTCCTTGACGGTCGCATCGACCCACGGGCCCTTGTCCGCCGCGGCCGCGGCCTTGAGCGCGGGCGGCACGCGGAACGGATACGCTCCCTTGTCCTTGGCGAGCACGCCCGCGAGGTCGGTCATGTACCGGTGTTCCGCGCCGTCGGCCGATGACGTGTAGTCCTTGACCTGCCCGTAGGTGAGCCGGATCTGGAAGTTGGCGTCCGGGTACGTGGCGCCGGCCAGGGTCGCGTAGGCGGGCCGCAGCTCCGTGTCGAACGTCTCCTCCACCTGCCGGTAGGGCCCTTCCTCGATCTTCTTCACCTCCTTGGCGAGGTCGCGCGCGAAATCCAGCAGCGGATCGCGGTACCGCTTCTCGTACCTGGGCTCGAAGAAGAAGAGCCTGCGACGCTCGAAGAGCGCCCGGTCGAGCTCCTGCGCGCTCGAACCGTGGGCGATGAGCTTCGTGCGCGCGAGCACGAGGGCCGCGGCGGTCTCGGCCGGATCGTCCGTGGGCTTTGCGCCGGTCAGCTCCTCGTACCGCGCCTCGTTCGTCCTGCCGGCCTTGCGGGCCTCGGCCGCGATCTTGCCCATCTCTCTCTTCGACCACTTGAGCAGACGCTCGACGGCCTTTATCCGCTGGCCTTCGGGCAGCTTGCCTGCTTCGCGTATGAAGTACGCGAGGAGCGCGCGCTCGCCCTTCATGGTGGTCTGCTCCTCGAGCAGGTCGGCCTCCTCGAACACCTTGTAGATGTTCTTCTGCTTGTAGATCTCGTCCTTGCGGTCCCTGTCCGGCTTCGCGCGCTCCTCGTTCCAGCGCACGATGTCGTAGGCCGTGCCCACGCTCTTCAAGAGCCACGAGGTCATGCGCGTGAGCAGCGCGTAGCGCGGGAAGTAGCCGCGGTAGCTTTTGTAGATCCTCGCAATCGCGGGCAACACCTTGCCGTACTGCTTGCGAAGCTGCTTGTCGGCCGCGAGCCTCGCCGCGAGCGCCTTGTCGACCTCCTCGCGGTTCGCGACCACGTTCCATTTGGCGAACCCGACCGTGGACTCGCCGTAGTACTTGACCGCGTTGTTGAGGCCCGCCTCGATGGCCTGGTAGCGGCGCGCGGTGAGATCGTCCTCGGCCGAGAGCTTGTGGACGAGGTCGATGACGCCCTGGTAGAGCGCCGTGCGCAGCGGCATGTCGACTTCGGACGAGAAGCGTGCGGACTCGGCCGGATAGTGCCGCCGCGTGCGGGCCGGGAAGCCCATCACCATGACCATGTCGTTCTTCGCCACGCCTTCGGTCGAGACCTTGAGGAAGACCTTGGGCCGGTACGGCACGTTGCCGTCCGCGTACGGCGCACCCTTGCCCGACGCGTCCGCGTAGGCGCGCAGGAACGTGTAGTCGCCCGTGTGCCTGGGGTACATCCAGTTGTCCACGTCGCCGCCGTACTTGCCGATGTCCTTCTCCGGCGCGTACACGAGCCGCACGTCGCGGATGCGCGTGTACACGGAGAGGTGGTAGCCGCGCCCGCCGTCGAGATCGCCGACCTCGCAGATGGGCCCGCCCGGCTCCTTCTCGCACGCGGCCACGATGGCCTCCTTGGCGAGCCTTATGGCCTCGAAGCGCTTGTGCCCCTTCATGGCGGGCTTGACGGCTGCGCGCACCTTGTCGGTCACGTCGCGAACGTCCTCAACCACGAGCAGGTCGTAGCCCGGGCAGGGGAGCTCGTCCGTGAGGTTCTGCGCGTAGAAGCCCGCGTCCATGAGGCCCTTGTGCTTCTCGGTGCCGTCGAGGGCGGCGAGGCAGCGGTAGGCCACGTGGTGGTTCGTCACGAGCAGTCCGGATTCGGAGACGAAAGAGCCCGTGCCGCCGCCCGCGACCTGGATCACGGCCCGGGACTCCTCGAGCAGGATCTCGGGCCTGACGAGGAGCCCGTACTTCTCCATCTCGGCCGCGGGCAGGGACGAGGCCTTCTCGAGCGTGAACATGCCCTCGTCGGCTGCGGCGCGTCCCGCGGCGAGCCAGGCGAGCGCGAGGGTGAGGACCAGGGTGGAGCAACGTGTCATGTGAACCTCCTCTGAGAAGATTGCGCAACCGTGCGACGGAGAAAAGCTCGCACGACCGCGGCCCCGAGGTCAACCGCCCCCGGGAAACGGCCACAAAAACCCCATGGCCTCGCAAACGAGGGAGCGCTATCCTGTTTGTTATGAAGAAGGACGACGGGCTGCGTGACAAGGTGCGCGAGCTGGAGGCGGAGCTGGCCGGGTGCCGTTCCGAGATGGCCGTGCTCGCGGAAAAGGAGCGCCTGTATCGCTCCCTCGTCGAGTCGGCCGAGGATGTCATCTTCGTCGTCGACCGCGACGGTCGCGTGAAGTACGCCAACCCGTTCGCCGCGCGCTGGCTGGGCCGGACCGGGGATTCGATCGTCGGAAGGACCGTGCCCGAGCTCTTTCCGCCCTCGGTCTCCGCGCGGCAGACCGCGAACCTGCGGAAGGTCTTCGACACCGGCGAGTCGCTCCACGTCACCGCGATCACCGCTCTCGATTCACGGGAGACGTGGCTCGAGTCCTGGCTCATCCCCTCGCGCAACGGCGCGGGAGAGGTCGTCGCGGTGATCGGCATGTCGCGCGACGTCACCGCGCGCCAGCGGGCGCTCGAGGAGGCGGCCAAGGCGCAGCGCCTCGAAGCGCTCGGCGTGCTGGCCGGCGGCATCGCGCACGATTTCAACAACATCCTGTCCGCCATCATGGGCAACATCAGCCTGGCCAAGCTGCGGCTCAGGGGAGACCCGGCGGCCCTCGAGCGCCTCGACGAGGCCGAGCGGGCGTGCCCTCGCGCGCGCGATCTTACCCGGCACCTCCTCACGTTCGCCAAGGGCGGCGCGCCGCAGAAGACCGTCGTGTCCATCCGCCGCCTGCTCGACGATTCGGCGGAGTTCGCCTTGAGCGGCTCGACGTGCAACGTGGCCATGGATATCGAAACCGATCTCCTGCCGGCCGAGGTCGACGGGAGCCAGATCTCCCAGGTGGTCCAGAACCTCGTGATCAACGCGGCGCAGGCCATGCCCAGGGGCGGCACGATCCTCGTCTCGGCCCGCAATGCGGTCGTCGAGCCCGGGGGACCGTTGCCCCTTGCACCGGGGCGGTACGTCGAGGTCGCGGTCACGGACTTCGGCCAGGGAATCGCGCCCGAGCACCTCGCCCGCATCTTCGATCCGTACTTCACCACCAAGGAGCACGGCACCGGGCTCGGGCTCGCCACCACCTATTCCATCATCAAGCGCCACGACGGCCACGTGCTCGCGGAATCCCGGCCGGGCGCCGGCACCACCTTCCGTTTCTTCCTGCCCGCCACCGACCGCGAGCCCACCGGCAGCGTGAGGACAGAACCGCAGCGGGCCATGGGCGGCGGGCGCATCCTGTTCATGGACGACGAGCGCTCCTTGCGCGACGTGGCGGCCGAGATGCTGCGCGACATGGGGTACGAGGTGACCTGCGCGCGCGACGGGGCCGAGGCCGCATGCCGGTATGCCGAGGCCAGGAAGGAGGGGCGCCCGTTCGCCGTTGCGATTCTTGATCTCACGGTACAAGGCGGCATGGGCGGCAGGGAGGCCGGCGCGAGCATCCTCGAGATCGACCCGTCCGCGCGCATCATCGTGTCGAGCGGCTACTCCGAAGACCCCATCATGTCCGAATACCGCAGCCACCGCTTTTACGGGGCCGTGGCCAAGCCCTACGGGTTCTCGGATCTGGCCGACGTGATCGCCAGGGTCCTGTCGAAGAAGCGCCACTGAGAGGGAAACCCGCGTGAAAAGGGCTCCACAGATCCTGCACATGGTTTTGACGGCCGCATTTCTCGCAGGCTGCGGCGGCATCGACGTGGTCGCGTTCCTGGACGGCGGCGAAGGAACCGGCAGCGAGACCTCGACCGACACGGATACGGACGCAGACACGGACACAGACACGGACACGGGCACCGACATCGACACCGACACCGATACCGACACGGACGCCGATACGGACGGCGACACGGACACGGACATGGGCTGCAACTGGGACAGGGCGGATATCGGCTACATCTCTGCCATGTGGGGTGACGCGGCGAACGACGTGTTCGCGGTTGGCGGCGATCCGGCCAACTGGTTCGAGGGGCTGGCTTTCCATTTCAATGGCGCGGACTGGCAGAGCCAGGACCTGCCCATCGGCGGACCCTATCCGCTGTCGGGCGTGTGGGGCGCGTCGAGCACCGACGTGTTCGCCGTGGGCTCATACGGGATCTACCTGCGCTACGACGGAAGCGCCTGGAGCGCGATGCCGGCGCTCACACCGGTCCTCACGAAGATCTGGGGCGAGTCGGCTTCGGACGTGTTCGCGGTGGGCGGCGGCCTGATGTCATCTGTCATCAGGCACTTCGACGGGAGCGCGTGGTCCCAGATGACCGGTGGCGGCCAGGGCCAGCTCCTCGACGTGTGGGGCCGCTCGGGAAACGACGTCTATGCCGTGGGCTACCGCTCCATCGTGCATTACGACGGCGCGGCGTGGTCCGCGGTCGACACCGGGTCCGTGGATCTGACGCTCCTGACCCTCAAGGGCGTATGGGGCAGCGCCTCCGACGACGTCTTCGTGGTTGGTTCGGACGTGACGGGGAACACGGCCGTGGCCCTGCACTACGACGGTACGTCGTGGCAGCAGATGGATCTCTCGGCGTTCGCGATTGGCGCGGATCTGCACAGCCTGGCCGGGAGATCCGCGACCGAGGTCTACGCTGTCGGCGCGTCCGGCGACGCGGGCCTCGGTCTGCGCTGGGACGGCACGGGCTGGGTCCGGATGAACGGACCGTTCGACTTCTCCCTGAACGACGTGTGGGTGGCCCCGACCGGCGAGATCTACGTCGCGGGCGACGGGGGCGTCGTCCGGTGCACGTTCTGACGCCGGAGCCGGGCGCATTGCAGGCTCCGGATCAGCGCATCTCGGCGGAGTCGGCCGTGGGCAGGCTGATGCTGAAGGCGCTTCCCTTGCCGACCGCGCTCTCCACGTCGATGCGGCCGTTGTGCATCTCCACGAGGCGCTTGACGAGCGTGAGCCCGAGGCCCGTGCCGGGGATGCCGGCCGTGTGCTCGTTCTTGACGCGGAAGAACTCGTCGAAGACCTTGTCGCGCTGCTCGGCGTCGAGGCCGATGCCGCTGTCCTTGACCGAGACCCGCGCGTAGAGCCCGTGGTTCTCGAGCCGTACCTGCACGCTGCCGCCGCTGGGCGTGTACTTGATGGCGTTGTCGATCAGGTTCGAGACCACGCTGTAGATCGCGTTGCGATCCGCGAGGACCTGCTCGCCGACGAGCTGCTCCTTGCACTCGACGGAGAGCGAGATCCCCTTGTCGTGGGCCTTCTCCGCGAAAGCCTCCGCCGCGTCCTCGACCACCTTGCAGATGTCGATGCTCGAGCGCTTGAGCGAAAAGTTGCCGGTCTCGATGGCGGTCAGGTTGAGCAGGTCCGAGACGAGCGTGCGCAGCGTGTTGGCCCGGACGAGGGCTTTTTCGAGGAGCTCGTGGGTCTTGGGCCCGTCGCCGTTCGCGCCCGTGAGCGCCATGCCCAGGAACGACTCGATGGCGGCGAGCGGGCTCTTCACCTCGTGCGCGACCATGGAGATGAACATGGACTTGGCGACCTCAAGCTTCTTGAGCGCGGTGATGTCGCGCAGCACGACCACGGCGCCGAGGCTCTCGCCGTTCGGCTCGATGACCGGCGCCGCGTTGACCATGTACGTGCATTTCCCCAGGACCAGCTCCCTGGAGGCGATGAGCAGGCCCTTGGTCTCATCGACCACCTCGCTGATGAGCTTCTTGAACTCCTCATTGTCGAGGGAGCAGTCGAAGGGCGAGGGCAGGGGGTGGTCGGCGCACGACGGGATGATGCGGGCGAGCGCGGCGTTGCGCAGCACGATCTGCTTGCCGCGGTTGACCACGAGAACGCCGTCGGTCATGCAGTTCAGGATGGTGTTGCTCTTGGAGCGCTCGAAGGCCACCTCGAGCAGGCGGCGCTCGCGCTCCTCGCGAAGCTGCTTGGCCTCCATCGACAAGGCGCGCTTCTCGAGCCCGTTCTTCACGTGCATGAGGAGCTCGTCGGGCGTGAAGGGCTTGGGGATGTAGCCGTAGGCGCCGCGCTTGGTGGCGTCGACCGCGGTGTCGATGGTGGCGTACGCGGTGATGACCAGCAGCACCACGTCCTCGTCGACGGCGTGGATGCGCTCGATGAGCTCCATGCCGCCCACGCGAGGCATCTGGAGATCCACGAGGGCGGCCTCGAACGGGCCCTTCTCTGCGAACACGGCGAGGGCCTTCTCCCCGTCCGGGGCCGTCTCCACCTCGTAGCCTTCCGCCGTCAGGATCCGGCGGCACCCCTCCCGCATGCCGATCTCGTCGTCGACGACCAGTATCCTGAACGTTCGCTCGCTCATCGAGATTCCCTCCCGCTCCCGCCTACGCCAGGAGCTTGTTGATTTCCTTCATGAGCGTGTCCGGCTTGACCGGCTTCTCCATGAACACGCTTACCGGGAGATAGGTCTCGTCCGGCTCGAACTTGAAGGGCACCGTCTGGTTCACGCTCGTGAGCATGATGATCGGGATCCTCTTCGTTTCCTCGCTCTTGCGCAAAGCACGCGCGGCGTCGAAGCCCTCGCTGCTCGTCGACATCATGACGTCGAGGACGATCACGTCGGGCCTGACGTCCTGCGCCTTCTTGATGCCGTCCTTGCCGTTCATGGCGGTTTCGACCTTGTAGCCCTTGCCCTCGAGGGCGGCCCGGTTCACCGACAGGAGATCCGCGTCGTCGTCGACCAGAAGCACTTTCTTGCTCATCTCTTCCTCCTCACTCAAAAAAACGTTTGTCGATCTTGTACTCTTTGACGCTTTCTTCGGACTGCTGCACCGGGAGCCTCAAGGTGAACGTGGAGCCCCGGCCGAGCTCGCTGTCCACCGTGATGTCGCCGGAGTGCATCTTGACGATGCCGTAGGTGATGGCGAGCCCGAGCCCCGTGCCATGGCCGCTCTCCTTCGTGGTGAAGAAGGGCGTGAAGAGCTTCGCGAGGTTCTCCTTCGGGATCCCGCAGCCCGTGTCCTCAACCTTGATGATGAGATCGGTGCGGTTGCCGTTCAGCGTCGCCTTGACGGTCAGCTCCCCTCCGCCGTCGATGGAGTCGATGCCGTTGACAATCAGGTTGACGAGCGCCTGGCGGATCTGCATCCGGTCGAGCATCATGATCGGCAGGTCGTCGGCGATGGACGCGCTCACGATCACGTTCGACTCGTCGCCCTTGGCCCGCGACAGGGCCACCACCTCGCGCAGGAGCTCGCGCACGTCGACCGGCGCCTTGGAGACCCGCGACTGGCGCGCGAAGTCGAGCAGGCCGCGGACGATGTCCTTGCAGCGCACGGCCTCGGCCACGATGAGCTTGATGTCGCTGCGGCGCCTGTCCTGCTCGTCGAGCTCCTTCATCAGCATGTGCGAATACAGGAGGATCGTGCCGAGCGGGTTGTTGAGCTCGTGGGCCACGCCGGCCGAGAGCTGCCCCATGGAGGCGAGCCGCTCGGTCTTGAGCAGGCGCTGCTGGGTGGATTCGAGCTGGGAGTGGGACTGCTGCAAGCGGTCGCAGGTCTCCTCGAGCTCCTCGACCAGGTAGGGCAGGCACATCTCGGGTTCGGCGAGCCCCTGGCACACCGCGATGGCCTTCTCGCGGCACGTGTGGTACCCGCACGCGCCGCAGTTGAGCTGGTCCTCGGGGGCCCCCTTCTTCATCACGGAAAGGACGCGGGTGATGTCGGCCTCGGCCGGCACGGGCAGGTCGAGGTCCTCGAGCGTGAAGCTTCGCGAAAGATCGAGGTCGGAGAACTCCCCCAGTCCCTCGGCCAGCTCGCGTTGCGTGGTGTAGCGGTTCTGCTCCTTCAGGTACTCGACGAGCAGCTCCTTGCGCGCGAAGAACGTGCGCTTGTTGCACATGGCCGGACCGTCGATGCACCCGTTGCAGAAGAGCATGTCGTAGAAGTGGGCCTGGGGCCTTCCCGTGGCCAGCTCTTCGAGCGCCGCGATGACGCGGCTCTTGCCCTCGGTGACGATGATGCCGTTCTCGAGGATGTCGGACGACAGCCCGGAGGGCTTGAGCAGGCCCCCGGACACCGCCAGGGAGCGGCCCAGGTAGGCGCGCGGCCCGTCGAAGCTGCTCTCGTTCATCTCATCGGGGACGATGCCCCGCTTCGCGAACATCTCCTCAAGCTCCTCGAACGTGAGCACGCCGGCCATGTCGCTGCACGACGCCGGGTCGGTGACCTTCTGTTTCTTGGCGATGCACGGCCCGATGAACACCACCCCCGCCTGAGCGCCGTGCCGCTGCTTGATGGCGCGGGCGACCGCGACCATGGGCGAGACGATCGGAGCCAGGAAGGGGTGGAGCGGCGGCATGTACTTCTCGATGTAGGCCACGACCGACGGGCAGGGCGTGGCGATGACCGGGATGCCGGTCCGTTGCGATTTTTCGAACAGCTTGACGTACTCGCGGCTGATGAGCTCGGCCCCGAAGGCGACCTCCCATACCTCGTGGAAGCCGAGGCCGCGCACCGCGGCGATGAGCTTGCCCGGGCTCACGGTGTCGAACGCGGCCGGAAAGGACGGGGCGAGGCAGGCGAAGATCTTGCGTCCGCTCGCGATGAGCGCGGACACGGCGCCGGTGCCGTCTTCGATGCGCTTGGCGTTCTGCGCGCAGACCTTCACGCAGTTGCCGCACACGATGCAGCGGTTCTCGATGACGACCGCCTGTCCGCCCTCGACCTTGATGGCCTTTGCCGGGCACTCGCGAACGCAGGTGTAACAGCGTCTGCAGCGCGCGGGAATGGTGGAGACGATGCCCATCTTCGTGCCTTTTCGCTAGACGCGCTCCCTCGGCGTGTAGTGTGTGTGCAGGAACTGGTGCGACTGCTCGCTGAGCGGCCCCGTGAAGAACCGCTCGTAGGCCTCCTTGACCTCCGGGTTCTCGTGGGACTTGCGCATCTGCTTGTGCTCGTCCTCCTTGAAGATGGCCTGCATCCGCTTCTCGCGCACGTCGTTGGTGGTGAGCCGCGGCTGCCCGCCGCCGCCGATGCACCCGCCGGGGCAGGTCATGACCTCGATGAAGTGGAAGTTCGACTTCCCGCTCGCGTTCATCTCGATGATCTTATTGGCGTTGGCGAGGCCGTGCACCACGGCCACGTTCACCTCGACGCCCTCGAGGAACGACCAGTCCGGCACCGTGCCCGTGATCTTGACCGAGGCCTGCTTGATGCCCGTGAGCCCCGCGATGGGCCGCACGTGCATGCCGTCGAAGGGGATCTGCCTTCCGGTGATGATCTCGTACGCGGTGCGCAGGGCCGCCTCCATCACGCCGCCGGTGTTGGCGAAGATGTCGGCCGCGCCGGACGACATGCCCATGGGTGCGTCCATCTTCTCGTCGGGCAGCGACTTGAAGTCGATGCCGGCCTGCTCGATCATGTGGCCGAGCTCGCGCGTGGTGAGGACCACGTCCACGTCCTGGTTCCAGCTGTCGTGCATCTCGGGCCGCTGGGCCTCGAACTTCTTGGCCGTGCAGGGCATGACCGAGACCACGAACACGTCGCGCGGGTGCTTGGCGATCTTCTTGGAGTAGTAGGTCTTGGCCGCCGCGCCGAACATCTGCTGGGGCGACTTGCACGTGGACAGGTTGGGCAGCACCTCGGGATGGAAGTACTCGGCGAACTTGATCCAGCCCGGGCAGCACGACGTGAACAGGGGCAGGGGGATCTTCTCCTTGTTCACGATCGCCTTCTTGAGCCGCGTGAGGAGCTCGGTGCCCTCCTCGAGGATGGTGAGGTCGGCCGTGAAGTTGGTGTCGAACACCGCGTCGAACCTGAGGCGCCGCAGCGCCGCGGCCATCTTGCCGGTGACGAGCGTGCCGGGCGGGTACCCGAAGCACTCGCCGAGGGCCGCGCGGATGGCCGGGGCGGTCTCGACCACCACGAACTTGTTGGGGTCGTCGATGGCCTCCCACACGCGCGCGATGTCGTCGCGCTCCGAGATGGCGCCCACCGGACAGACCGCGGCGCACTGGCCGCACTGCACGCAGGCCACGTCATCGAGGTTCTGGCAGAACGCCGGGCCGACCACGGTCTTGAAGCCGCGGTTCTGCGGGAACAGCGCGCCCACGTTCTGCACCTGCGTGCACACAGTCACGCAGCGGCGGCACAGCACGCACTTGCTCGAGTCGCGTGTGAGCGCGGGCGTGCTCGCGTCCTCGTACTTCTTGCTCTTCTCGCCCGGGAACGCGATGTCCCGGATGCCGAGCTCGCGGGCGAGGCCCTGGAACTCGCAGTCCGCGTTGCGATCGCAGGTCTGGCAGTCGCCGCCGTGGTCCGAGAGCAGGAGCTCCATGACCGCGCGCCGCGCGTCGCGGACCCGCTTGTTGTTCGTTTCAACCTTCATGCCCTCGGCGACGGGCGTGACGCACGCGGCCGAGAGGGCCTTCGCGCCCGCGATCTCCACGAGGCAGACGCGACATGCGCCGATGGCCTGCACGTTCTCGAGGTAGCACAGGGTCGGGATCTTGATGCCGACCTTGTGGGCGGTCGCGAGGACGGTGTCGCCCTCGTTCGCCTCGACGTTCATGTTGTTTATGGTCAGTTTTACCATCGTCGATTCTCCGTTCTTTAGTCTTTCTGCCTGTAGTCGCAGCGCAGGCACCTGGCCGCTTCGCGCAGGGCCACGGTCGCGCTCCACGAGAGCTCCACCTCGTCGAAGTTGTTCTTGCGCTTCGAGACCGGCATGAGCTTGGCCTTCGCGCGCTCCACGAGCACCGGGTCCACGTCGGGATTGAACGCCGTGTCGACGTCCTTCTCGACGCGCCAGAACGCGTGATCCGCCCCGGTCAGGTAGAGGTCCATGCCCGCGGCGGCCTTCTCGCCCATGCCGATGGCGTCCACGACCGACGCCGGGCCGAGGGTGGCGTCGCCGCCCGCGAAGAGCCAGGAGACCGAGGTCTGTCCCGTGAGCGGATCGGCCTTCAGCCAGCCGTCCTTGGTGAGCTCGACCTTGACGTCGCCCAGGATGGAAGCGGCGTCGAGGCCCTGTCCGATCGCGGCGATGACCTGATCGGCTTCGACCACGAAGGGCGCCTCGTTCTTCGCCACCGGCTTGCGCCGGCCCGACTTGTCGTACTCGCCGAGCGTCATGCGCTGGCATTTCACGCCCGTGACCTTGCCGTTCGAGGCCACGAGCTCGAGCGGCGCGGTGAGCACCTTCACCTGAACGCCCTCGCGCTCGGCCTCCTCGATCTCCTCGCCCCAGGCCGGCATCTCGCCGCGGCTGCGGCGGTAGAGCACGGTCACCTCGCTCGCGCCGAGGCGCAGGGCGGAGCGGGCCGCGTCGATGGCCGCGTTGCCGCCGCCGATGACCGCCACCTTCCTGCCGACCTTGGCCTTGCCGGACACGTTGTACTCGCGCAGGAACGAGAGCGCCTCGGTGACGCCGCTCGCGTCCTCGCCCGGGATGCCGAGCTTCATGCCCGAGGGCGCGCCCACGCCCAGGAACACGGCCTCGAAGCCTTGGTCCTTGAGGTCGGCGAGGGTGAAGTCCGCGCCCAGGCGCTTGCCGGTCTTGGTGGTCACGCCCATCGACTTGATGAGCTCGATCTCCCCGGCCAGCACCTCGCGCGGGAGCCTGTAGGCGGGGATGGCCTGCACGAGCATCCCGCCGAGCTGCTTGCCGGCCTCGAACACGGTCGGCTTGTAGCCGAGCCGGGCCAGGAAGTAGGCGCAGGACAGGCCCGCCGGGCCGCCGCCGACGATGGCCACCTTGCGCTTGGAGGCGCCCTCGAGCGGCCGGATCTCCGGCAGCTCGGAGGCCACGTCGCGCTCCACCATGAAGCGTTTGACGCCGCGGATGGAGAGCGGCTCGTCGAGGGTCGAGCGGCGGCACTTGTGCTCGCAGGGGTGGAAGCAGACGCGCGAGCAGATGGACGCGAACGGGTTGCGGTCGCGGTGCAGCCGCATGGCCTCGGCGTAGCGCTTCTCGCCCACGAGCGACACGAAGCCGGGCACGTTCACGCCGGCCGGGCAGGCGTTCTGGCACGGGGCGCGCACGAGATCCGCGCACACGCCGGCCGGGCAACGCTTCTCGCGGATGTGGGCGTCGTACTCGTGCCTGAAGTAGCGGATGGTGGACAGCACGGGATTGGGCGCGGTCTGGCCGAGCCCGCACAGGGCCGTGTCCTTGATGGTGTTGCCGAGCTCGATGAGGCGCTCCACGTCGCCCTCCACGCCGCGGCCCTCGCAGATGCGCGTGACGATCTCGAGCATGCGCTTGGTGCCCACGCGACACGGGGCGCACTTGCCGCACGACTCGTCCTGAACGAACTCCATGAAAAAGCGCGCCACGTCGACCATGCAGCTGTCCTCGTCCATGACGATGAGGCCGCCCGAACCCATGATGGCGCCGAGCTCGGTGAGCGACTCGTAGTCGACCGGCACGTTGAGGTGCTGGCGCGGGATGCAGCCGCCCGAGGGTCCGCCGATCTGCGCGGCCTTGTACTTCTTGCCGTCCGGGATGCCGCCGCCGATCTCGAAGATGATCTCGCCGAGCGGCGTGCCCACCGGGATCTCGACGAGGCCGGTGTTCTTGACCGCGCCGGCGAGCGCGAAGACCTTGGTGCCCTTGCTCTTCTGCGTGCCGTAGGAGGCGTACCAGTCGGCGCCCTTGAGGATGATGGCGGGAACGTTGGCGTAG
>JAQTNF010000052.1:24243-29965 GCA_028713995.1 Deltaproteobacteria bacterium
GGGGCAGGCTCGGCCGGTTCCACACGCCCTTCTCTGCCGGGAAGGGCGGGCGCGGCCGCGGCTCTCCGCGGTTGCCCTCGATGGAGGTCATGAGCGCGGTCTCCTCGCCGCACACGAAGGCGCCCGAGCCCATGCGGATCTCGAGGTCGAAGCTGAACCCGGTGCCCATGATGTTCTTGCCCAGCAGGCCGGCGTCGCGCGCCTGCCTGAGCGCGATTCCGAGGCGCTCCACGGCGAGCGGGTACTCGGCGCGCACGTAGATGTAGCCCTGCGACGAATCGATGGCGTAGCCCGCGATGGCCATGGCCTCGATGACGCTGTGGGGGTCGCCCTCGAGCACGCTGCGGTCCATGAACGCGCCGGGATCGCCCTCGTCCGCGTTGCACAGCACGTACTTCACGTCGGACCTGTACTTGCGGGCGAAGCCCCACTTCATGCCGGTGGGGAACCCGCCGCCGCCTCGGCCGCGCAGGCCAGAGCGCTTCATCTCGTCGATGACCGCGTCCGGGGTCATGTCCTTGATGCACTTGGCAAGCGCCAGGTAGCCGTCGCGGGCGATGTAATCCTCGATGCGGGTCGGGTCGATGGTGCCGCAGTTGCGCAGCACGATCTTGACCTGCTTGGCCAGGTAGGGGTGGTCCTTGAGCTCGGGCACGCGCTGGCCGCCGGCCGGCATCTCGTAGGTGAGCCGCTCGACGATCTTGCCCTTGAGGATGTGCTCGCCGACGATGTCGGCCGCATCCTCCTTCTTGAGCTGCTGGTAGAACACGCCGCCGGGGTAGACCACGGCGACCGGGCCGCCTGCACACGGGCCCATGCAGCCGGTCTCGACCACCTTGACCGACTTGTCGAGGCCGCGCGCCTTCAAGGTGTCCTTGAGCGCCGCGCACAGGTGCAGCGAGCCCGAGGCGACGCAACCGCCGCCCGCGCACACCAGGATGCGGGCGCGCACGCCGTCCTCGAGCACTGCCGGGTCCGCGGTCTTGGCAAGGCGATCCTTGAGCTTCCTGAGTTCGTCTATGGTCTTGATCTTGATATCCATGATCAGCCCGCCTTCCTCTTGACGTCGGCCGGGGCCACGTACTGGTCGATGAGGGCCTGCAGCTTGGCCGGTTTCACCCGCTGGTGCACGTCGTCGTTGATCATGATGGCTGGCGCCAGGCCGCACGCACCGAAGCAGCGCGCCACCTCCAGGGAGAACATGCGATCCTCGGTGGTCTCACCCACGTCGATGCCGAGCTTGTCCTTGATCGACTCGAGCACGCGCTTGCCGCCGCGCACGTAGCACGCCGTGCCCAGGCACACGCGCACCACGTTCTTGCCGCGCGGCACGGTCGAGAAGAACGAGTAGAACCCCACCACGCCTGCGACCTCGCCGTACGACTTGCCGAGGCCGACAGCGATCTTCTTCAGGGCCGTCTTGGGAAGGTAGCCGAAGAGCCCCTGGGCGATCTGGAGCACCGGGATGAGGGCGCCCGGCTTGTCGCGGTATTCGACCAGGATCTCGTCGAGCCTGCCGAGGAGCTCCTCCTCGGACGCGGTCTCGCCGCACGCGCACTTGGTTGCTTTCTCCGCCATGCTGATCTCCTTTTTCCTCGTCATGTCGAACCTCGGATTTTCGAACCCGAATCGCACCTGACGCCTAAGCAACGGACGTGCCACGGTCGATGCGGATTTTTCACGACCGACCGCCCTGCGGACAAGCTGGAGATCTTGTGCTCTATCTAGTTGAAAACAGGTATGTATCTGGCGGGGTGCGACCGCGGCGAGGCGTGGATTGTATCGTTCTTCTGGCGATGAAAATCACAGAACTGATACGGGCTTTGAAGGCTACAGATTACCCATGGGAGAGTTGTGCCCAAGTTCCGGTCTGTTTTCGGAGCGACAACCCTAAGCGCACTTTCCCTCGTCGAGCAGATCGACGAGCAGCTCGAGAAAATCGTGCTCGGTCACGATGCCGACCACGTTGCGGTTCCCATCCACGACAGGCAGGCAGCCGAAACGGGCCTTGAGCAGGATGCGCGCGGCGTCGACGATGGGCGTCTGCGGGTCGACCGTGATGGGATCGCGCGTCATGACGCTCGCCACGAAGATCTCGTCGGACTTGGGCTCGTGGCTACCCGGCGCGCCGGGCGTCTGGGAGAGACGCTGTTCGACCGCGATCCTGAGGATGTCCTTGTGAGTGATGAGCCCCACGATCCGGTCGCCGTCGAGCACCGGGAAGTGGCGCAGGTTGAAGCGCTCCATGCCCTCCTCAATGCGCGACAGGTTGTCCTCCTCGCGCAGGTAGATGACCTTGCGCGTCATGATGTCCGCGATGACCTTGGGTATGCTCATGCCTTCCTCCGTTTCAGGAAACTCCTTGAGTATCAAACTGTACGACAGTAATATAGATCTTGTCATGAATCGATTCCGATTTCCATTTGGGATTTGTCTGGTGGCAACGGTCCTGGTCGGTGGCTGCGCCGGCATCGCGGTCGATTCCAAGGATGCGGGCCACGGTTCCGACACCTATCCGGACGCGAGTTGGGACGCGGGCACGGACGCCGACGCGGACGCGGACGGCGATTCGGACGCGGACAGCGATGCCGATGCGGACGGAGACATGGACACCGACACCGACACGGACTCCGATTCCGATTCCGACACCGACACCGACACGGACTCCGATTCCGATTCCGACTCGGGTACGGGTGTCGATACCGACACGAGCTCCCAGTGTCACATCGGCGGGACCTGGTACGCCAACGGCCAGCCGACGACGGGCTGCCAGTACTGCGACGTGGGTACCTCAAAGACCGCGTGGACGAACCGTTCAACGGAATATGCGTGCGGCACGACCGCTTGCGGGGGCGACTCCTGCTCCGGCGACACCACGTTCTATGACTATCCGGACACCTGCCAGAATCACTGCAGCGGAACCGGAGCGGACTGTGTGACATGCACGTGCACCGCGATGCCGACGAGCTGCAAGGCCGCAGGGTGCTGCGCGGCGAAGTGTGAAAGCGCTTCGGGGTGCTCCACGGCAGCCGGTACGTGCGCCGCCGACACCTGCACCTCCTCGACGCTGACGTTCGGACAGACGTGCACCGGTTGTGGCGCGAACGGGGCCACCGGCGCTTGCAGCGCATCTACGAGCGTGGATTGCGGTTCGGCGAACGTCAATACGGTACAGGCCTGCGGAGGACGTAATTACACGTGCGTGGATCATTCTTATTGGGTTTGGGACTGGTGGCCCTACACGGGGCATACGGTATATGCTTATTCCTGGGATTAGATTGACGTTGTTTATGGGGACGAGCGCCATCCCACCCAGGTAGGCATTTTGTGTAAATATATCACGGCCACCCGGTCTGTGGTATCAATGCCTCCCATGGGCATGCTGCGCGCGATGGTGAGGCTCATCCGCCCCCAGCAGTGGGTGAAGAACATCTTCGTCTTCACGGCGATCATCTTCTCTGGTCGGGTGTCGGACACCGTCGCCGTTCTGCACGCGGTGCTCGCGTTCGGCGCTTTCTGCCTGGTCTCGAGCGCCATCTACGTGCTCAACGATATCAAGGATGTGGAGGAAGACCGCAAGCACCCCAAGAAGAAGAGCCGCCCGCTCGCGAGCGGCCAAGTGCCCATGGCCGCGGCGGGGTTCCTGTTCCTGCTCTTCGCCGGCGCGTCGCTCGGGATCACCCAATGCGTGCTCGGACCCAGCACGGTCGTGGTGCTCGGTACGTACCTCGTGATCAATGCGGCATACTCGTTCGGGCTCAAGAACGTCGTCATCCTCGACGTGCTTCTCATCGCGTCCGGGTTCGTGCTGCGCATCCTGGCCGGCGCCACGGCCATCGCGGTCATGCCGTCCACGTGGCTCGTCCTGTGCGCGGTCATGATCTCCGTGTTCATGGGCTTTACCAAGCGTCGCGCCGAGGTGGTGCTGCTCGGCGACAAGGCCAGCGAGCACCGCCGCGTGCTGGCCCAGTACAGCACCGCGTTCCTCGATCAGATGATCGGCATCGTCACCGCCGGCACGGTGGTCTGTTACATCCTGTACACGGTCGATCCGCACACGGTGGAGCTCGTGGGCTCGCGCGCCATGATCTTCAGCGTGCCGCTCGTCCTGTACGGCATCTTCCGCTACCTGTACCTGGTCTATCACGCCGAGTCGGGCGGCGACCCCACGCGAACGGTGTTCACAGACATCCCGCTTCTCGTGGACGGCGCCATCTGGGGCGCCCTGTGTACGGTTCTCATCCTGTTCGGCAGGGATTGGGGGCCGTTCCTGTTCTGAAAAGTTGCGAATGATGGAGGCGCTTGAGATATGATCCGCTGGTACGTGCTGCTCGGCCTGGCCCTCGTCTTCAACGCCATGGCCAACGTGCTCATGAAGGCAGGGATGCGGCACGCCCCGGACACGGGCGGCGCGCCGGCCATGCTCCACCATTACCTCACGTCGTGGCCCGTGCTCCTCGGCCTCGCGTTGTTCGGGCTCAACCTGCTCGCCTACACGCAGGCGCTCACCAAGATTCCGCTCTCGGTGGCGTACCCGCTCATGACGTCGCTCGGGTTCCTCATTGTGGTGTCCGCGTCGGCGTATTTCTTCAAGGAGACGATCACATGGATTCAGGGTGTGGGCTTCATCCTGATCGTGGCCGGGGTCGTCTGCGTGGCGCGATGAGAGGCCTCTTTCCGGCGACCTGTCTCGCCGCGCTCGTGGCGGTTGCGTGCGCACCGGTGGACGAGCGGCCGCCACCGGATCTCGCCTCGCGCAACAAGGCGCTGGACGCGGCGCGCGAGCAGATCTGGATCATGGGCAGGGCGGGTCCGGAACGGGCGATGGAGGGGCTCGCCCACGCGGATCCCCGCGTGCGGCGGGCCGCTGCCAAGCGTCTCGGGGCGCTCGGCGCGAGCGCGGCTTTGGCCGTTCCGTCGCTCGTCAGGAGGCTCGAAGACGGCGATCGCTTCGCGGCCTGTCAGGCGGCCATGGCGCTGGCCGACATCGGCGACCCCGCGGCCATCCCGGGGCTCGTCGAGGCGCTCGCCAACGATACCCCGGAGGTGCGCGTGTGGGCGGGAAAGTCGCTCATCCGGTTCGGCGACCCTGCCGTCAAAGTGCTCATGGAGAGCCTCGGCTCCGACTCGCCCATCTCGGCGCTCACGTACTCGGATCTGCGCGGCGAGCCCGTATCGATCCGAATGGCCGTCAAGGACACGCTGGCGGCCATGGGCCCGAAGGCCGTGCCCGGGCTCATCGCGGCCCTTGAGAACGACGATCGCTCCGTGCGGCTGAACGCGTCGGGCGTGCTCGGACGCATGGGCCCGGCGGCCAGGGACGCGATCCCCGCGCTCATCAAGGCGCTCGAGAGCGACGATCCGAACATGCGCATGAACGCGGCCGGAGATCTCGGCAAGATCGGCGACCTGGATCCCGCGCTCGTGCCGGCGCTCAAGGTGGCCGCGGGCGACAAGGATCCCAAGGTGGCGGAGGCGGCGCGCAACGCGCTTCGGACCATCGGCCCCGCGAATCGCGACAAGACTCCGCCGACTCCGCCGCCCGACAGGAGGCTGCGTCCAGGGTTCGGGCCCAGGCCGTCACCTGCGGGCGCCCCTCAGATGGGGGCCGAGCTCAGCGATCTGAGCCCGGAGCCGAATTAGCCTGAAGTTCCCCGGCGATTTTCCCTGAAAGATGAGTGTGAACGAGGAGATGGGTGAATTGTGAGTGTAATATTGTAGC